>DQCG01000479.1:1658-7118 GCA_003533825.1 Phycisphaerales bacterium | reverse complement strand
AAGGCAACAAACCTCAGAAGGGGCCTGATAGTAAACTTCGGTGAAAAACGACTTGTCGACGGTATTAAACGTGTGATTCTGTGACAGCCACAGAGGAAATCGATTTTATTTTGAGCCACAGAGGGCACAGAGCACACAGAGAAATATAAGAAAGAAACGCAAAAGGCGTCATATTGTGGAATAATGGAATTATGAATAATGCTCCAGAGGAAAAGATCATAGATAACTGGAAAGAATTTTGTTCCTTCTGTAATGAAATGCAAGGTTACACTTCAGGCAGCACAGATACATGGATATTTCGGGGTCATCGGAATGTTTGTTGGAAACTTATGTCTTCGCTTTACAGAGAAATAAAAGAAAGGAAAATAGATCCGTCAAAAATATATGAGATTGAAAA
This sequence comes from Phycisphaerales bacterium, assembly GCA_003533825.1. Lineage (GTDB taxonomy): Bacteria > Planctomycetota > Phycisphaerae > Sedimentisphaerales > Anaerobacaceae > JAFGPJ01. Next base: position 6,721 of record DQCG01000479.1, on the reverse strand, counting down.
ACAATTGTTGGATAAATTTTTGCAGGAATGGTTTCCTCGTATGGGAATGGATTCTTATATAAGAAACAGCTTGCTGTTTCAAATCTTTTCCATAATGCAACAATATGGAATCAGAACAAGGATGCTGGATTGGACTCAATCATGGATTGTAGCAGCCTATTTCGCCACAGAAGAGAGGGAAGCAAATGACGACGAAAAGGATGCCGCCATATGGTGTATAAATGCGACGCAGATTGAAAAATGCTTTCGAAATTCATGCAAAGAATATGATATTCGCAAAAAATATCGTTTAGATATGATTAAACCTTGTCTGGATATCATGGATGAAAGAAACTGTCCGGTAAGGCAAATATGTAATAATAAAATTCAATGCAACGCAATATTCTTCAAAGATATATCATCGTCTTCGGCTGATGTGAGAATGATAATCCAAGCTTCGATATTTACATATTGTCATAATCCACTTGCAGACCACAAAGAATCCATAACCAAAATATTGGCTGATGATACGTATAAATACTGTAAAAAGATTATAATCCCGAAATCCTCTAATGGTATATTTAGAGAAGAGTTAGAAAAGCGGTTGAAATCTGCGGATGAAATTTTATTTCCGTGTATAAGCCAGAAAGAAAACCAGGGAATCCTTGATAGTGTTATGTCCGAATATCAGAACAAAAAATAAGTTCTCTGTGTGCTCTGTGCCCTCTGTGGCTAAACAAATTATTCTCTGTGTTCTCTGTGCCCTCTGTGGCCAAAAAAATTATTCTCTGTGTGCTCTGTGCCCTCTGTGGCTAAACAAAAAAGCATACTCTGTGGCCAAAGATAAAGACAGAGACTATAATTGGAGTGAAGAACAAATGAAAGATTTTCTTTCCATTAATAACTATCCGGCGGAACTTCTGAAAGAATTGTTGCGGATGAGCGCCCGGCTAAAGAGTCTATGTACCGTCGGCGGTAAGGATTTGTGCCTCGCCGGCAAAACGCTTGCCATGCTGTTCGAAAAGCCGAGCCTGCGAACGCGAATCAGCTTCCAGGTAGCAATGACGGATCTGGGCGGCAATCCGATATATGTCAAGCCGGAAGATATCGGCGGCATCGGCAAACGCGAACCCGTCAAGGATATCGCAAGGATTCTGAGCCGGTACGTCGATGGTATTATGGCGCGGACATTCGAGCACAACACCGTTGTCGAGCTGGCCCAATATGCAAAAGTGCCTGTAATAAATGCCCTGACGGACTGGCTGCATCCCTGTCAGGCGATGGCCGACGTGCTTACAATCCAGGAGCATTGCAGGGACTACGAGGGCGTGAAGATCGCTTTCATCGGCGACGGCAATAATGTCGCTCGTTCCTTGGCGCATGCCTGCTCGAAGCTTCATATGAAAATGGTTATCGCCTCGCCGGCCGGTTACGAGCTTGACACCGAGACAATTGAAAATGTAAATCAAATCACCGCCGATTGTGTCCGGCAGACAAACGACCCGGGCGCCGCCGTGCTCGATGCCGATATTATTTACACCGATACATGGGTCAGCATGGGCCAGGAGGCCGAGAAGCAAAAACGCCAGGCGGATTTTGCAGGTTTCCAGGTAAACGCCGAACTGGTCAAATCCGCGCCGGCAAACGCAAAAATCATGCACTGCCTGCCGGCTTACCGGGGACTGGAAATAACCGACGAGGTCGCCGAGTCGCCGAACTCAATTATCTTCGACCAGGCCGAAAACCGCCTCCACTTCCAGCGGGCACTGCTGAAAAAACTAATGAGCTGAGAATGACTAATCATAAAATAATTATTGGTGATTCAAGGAATATGATGGAGGTGGCTGATGAGTCTGTCCATCTTGTTATCACGTCTCCTCCGTATTGGCAATTAAAGGATTATGGAAACGGCAGTCAAATAGGTTTTGATGATAGCTATGAAGATTATATCAATAACCTCAATATAGTCTGGAGCCAATGCCACAGAGTCTTGAAAAAGGGTTGTCGTCTATGCGTGAATATCGGCGACCAGTTTGCGCGTTCTGTTTATTACGGAAGATACAAGGTTATTCCTATAAGAACTGAGATCATAAAGTTCTGCGAAACCAAAGGCTTTGATTACATGGGGGCGATAATCTGGCAAAAGGTTACAACCTGTAATACAACGGGCGGGGCAACGATAATGGGATCGTTTCCCTTCCCCAGAAATGGAATTCTCAAGATCGATTATGAATTTATTCTGATCTTCAAGAAACACGGAACCGCACCGAAGGTGAGCAAAGAAATAAAAGAACAATCGAGAATGACAATAGAAGAGTGGAACCAGTTCTTCGCCGGCCACTGGAATATCCCGGGCGAAAAGCAGGATAAGCACCTGGCGATGTTCCCCGAAGAAGTACCCAGCCGTCTAATCAAAATGTTCAGTTTCGTAAATGATACGGTTCTTGATCCTTTCCTTGGTAGTGGCACAACTTCGCTAGCGGCAAAAAAGCTCTGTCGAAATTCAATCGGATACGAAATAAATCCGGAATTCCTGCCGCTGATAAAAGAGAAGCTTGGAATACATCAGAAGATGATGTTTGAAGAGGCTGAATTTGAAATAGTTCAACAGAATAATGCACATGTTGACTATAAAAAAGCGATCAAGCAATTGCCTTATGTGTTCAAAGATCCTGTCGAATTCGACAAGAAAGTCGATCCGAGAAAACTACATTTCGGCTCGAAAATTAGTAATCACACTCCAAGAAGACAAGAATATTACGGTGTGAAAGATGTCATTTCAGCAGAGTGTTTGGTTATAGGAGATGGGCTGAATGTGAGGTTGCTTGGAGTAAAGGAAAAGCCCGAACTGAGCAGTCAAGCGGTCCAATATTTAAGAGATAAGACACGCGGACAAAAAGTTTTTATGAAATTTGACGTTGTAAAGCATGACAAGGATAACAACTTACTGTGTTATTTGTATTTGCAAAATAAAACTTTTTTGAATGCGCATTTGATCAAAAAAGGTTTGGCCGATGTGGATATTACTTTTGATCACAGACATAAATCTAATTTTTTAGGATATCGGAAGGAGCTAAAAAATGAATGAATCAAAATGGATTTGTGAAAGGTGTAAAAGGGAGTTCGATTTAGAAATGGGAGACGGCTGGATTGCTCTTGCCGAGGAAATACCATCCCCAGAACATGGCAAACTCACTCCATCAGAAACTTACGAAACGGTTTGTTATGAATGCGCAGATGAACTTTATGCCATTGTTGAAAAATGTAACCAAGATTGTATAAACTGTGAAGCCACTAAGACTTGGGGACTGTCTATCAGAGACTGTCTTAAGTTTCAACAGAAGTTTGGCCTTCTTAATCTGCCATTGTCACAAGGACAAGTACCGGTACTTGGTAGTTTATACGAAGCAAAAGACGTGTTAAGGGTTTTTAAGGGATTCTAACCAAAACTGAAACTCAAGGAGAAGATAATGGCGAAGGAATGGATAGTAGGCAGGGAAGGCAGGAACCTCAAGTTCAAGAGGGAAGCTCTCTTGAACTATGCGATGAACCGCTGGGCACTCAATAAGGCGCACAGTGTGGGTCCTACTTCTGAACTGATAAGGAAATGTTCTCCGAAATCATTTGAGCAATGGGAGGCTTTCTATTTTGACAACGCCACACAAAAGAAGCAAAATGGCATTAAGGTAACAAGGGAATACATCGCGGATCTAGGACGAAGGCTCTATGTGAAACTCTCTGAAGTAGTACAAAACGAATTGGAATCCATTGAGGAGCAGGAGTGTATCGATTATGCCTACAACCTGGTTCTCAACAGAACATATGAAGGTTACAGATCGGAAATCGACACGGTGTATGGACAATTAGAGGAAGAGTTGGAAACCAAGATTCATCCGGCTCCGGACGAATGGGACAGAACTTACAATGTGGACTTTTACATTCAGGTAGGTGAAAAGTATATCGGGCTTCAAATCAAGCCTATATCTTCCGGCTTGGCGTTAGACCAATATCAGTGGGATAAGATGCATGAAGTGAATCACAAGAAATTTGAAGAGAAATTCGGGGGCAAAGTGTTTTTCGTTTATTCGGTCAAATCCGGCAAGAAGAAGAAAATATATAACACCGAAGTGATCGAAGAGATTAAAGAAGAAATCAGAAGATTAGAGAAGTGAGTATCGAAGTTGCAAAGCTTTTCGCTAACAGGTACAATAATCACAGTATTCTGAACAAGTTCTTTTGTCGGGGATGATTGAAAATGGGTGCGAAAAAATCAATAGAAACGAATCCGCTTGAGACGGTCGAGCCGATAGGCAAGCGTGTCCTGATTCGCAAGGATGAGGACAAGAAACAGACCAAGGGCGGCATCCAGCTTCCGGACAATATCGAAATCCCCACTATCACCGGCCGGATTATCACAATCTCCGCTGAGGTTGAGCACTCGCCGGACATACCCCTTCGCCAATACGACAAGGTTCTGTTCAATCCCAAAGGCGCCATCCCCGTCGATTTCGAGGGGGACAATCGCCTGTTCGTGGTGGAGATCGAAAACGTCGTCGCGGTTTTCAGGAAGTCGTAAAACGCTCTTAAGATACAAAATATTAGAAATTCAAATTACAGGAGAACTTCATGGCAGATCAAACGCAGGTCCCCATAGCACCGGCAGGGGCCCCAGTACTCCACACAACAGACGGTCAGGCCTCATCGCGGCGGCCTCATCCTGGCTCTTGGAATACTGGGTATTGTTTGCTGCTTCATCTGCGGCATTATCGCATGGGTAATGGGCAGCAATGACCTGAAGGAAATGGCTGCCGGCGGGATGGACCCATCCGGGCAGGGAATAACCCAGGCCGGTAAGATTTGCGGCATCGTCAGCGTTGTATTGCTGGTCTTGCAATTTATCTTCGCATTATTGGTGTTTTTTCTGCAGGTAGCCGTAGTAAGATGAAAATAGAAATGATCCATGTTTCTCGGCGTCCACCGTGGCCGCTCTGGGCTGTGCTAATCGTGTTGGTTTGGTCGGCCTTGGGATCGGCGCTGGTTTGGCTCAGCGCGTATTTTCACCGTCCGGTACAGCTTTGCCTGGT
>DQCG01000479.1:954-1567 GCA_003533825.1 Phycisphaerales bacterium | reverse complement strand
CTGCTGTACACGGTACTCGCTTTATTTTCCGCCGTCATTGCCGTTCGGATTATTTGGGGCCGCAGTGTGAGCATCAGCCTGACGAGCAAAGAACGCAAAGCCGCCTGGCTTGTGGCGGGCATGCTGTTTTTTGCCAACTGGGCGTATGTCATTTTCTATGTGGGGTGAGACTTGCCTGCTTTTTTATAGCAGAACATACGTATATTTGTTAGCATTGTCGTTTCGATACCATCGTTTGGAAAATTCCGGTTTATGACTGATAATAAGAATACATGGCTTGCCAAAACAAAAAGGACCTTCACGGCGGTATTGCCCGTCTCCAAAAGGCGCAAGGGCGAATGCGTAAACTGCGGAGCGTGCTGCAAACTGCCGAACGTCTGCCCGTTCATGAAGCTTTCGCCGGACGGCAAAGTATTCTGCAGCATTTACCCGATTCGCCCGCTTAATTGCAGAAAATACCCAAGAACCGAATCGGAATTTATCACTCAGGAGACGTGCGGTTACAGGTTCGAGTAAGGCCTGCTTTACTTTGTGCGCACTGAATTTGTTTCCGTGGCATCACAGCTTTACCCACAAACAGTAATATAATTATAATACCGATCATTGGAATTAT
>DQCG01000479.1:0-943 GCA_003533825.1 Phycisphaerales bacterium | reverse complement strand
AACAGACCGCCCACCATTAGCAGCAGCGCGGTCGCGGGCTCCGGCACTTCCGGCGTCGGTTTAGTGTCTTTTACGAAATATATTAGCTTTTGCGGTTTTGCTTTTCCGCCGCCGCCACCGCCGCCAAAGCCGCCGGGGCGACTAAAATCCAAAGCGGTGGGGAACAAGCCGCCGGCACTGCCTCCACCGCCGGAGGAAAAAACCCCTCCTCCGGCCGAAGCGCCGTTTTCGGTCTTCTCGAATACCGCGATAATGACCTTGGGTTTATTCAGATATACGACAGTGCTGGAAGACGTGGAGTCGCTTACATCGCCCAGCCAGTAAACAAATTGATAGCCGGGTTTAGGATTTGCGATCAGGGTGACTTCCGAACCCGATTCGAAGTGATGAACACCGGCGCCGGGAGTTATTTCGCCGCCTTTAACAGGGGTCTGCTCGATGAGCAGCACAATGTCCTGCGTCTGGCAATGCGCAGGCGAAGCCAGCGCGCACGCAATCATAGCGATGACTGATATTATTAACCCGCATCCATGGAATATAGAAATCCCCCGTTTCATCACATTCCATCCCCCCGTCGTGACAAACTATCCATATAGACCGCTGACGGCTATGGATCTTAATAATACTATTAAACCAAAATACCCTCTAAAAGTCAAGGATTTTCCCCAATCTCCGGCCGGTTGTCGCTGAGCGGCCGCATGAAAATAAGCTGTGGCCGCCTGGGTAATTTTATTATAGGTCCTCCGTGGACGGTTGATGAGCAGACTTTTCCAATGAATTTTTCTATCGGTCTTTATCGGTACCGACAGGATACTGACTTATACAATTGGTATAAGGAATAGGCTCAGGCCAGCGGTTCGTAAAATTCTTCCGGTTTCGGGCCGAGGGTGTTGGTCAGGGTGCCGAGGTTCTCGATTGATGCTTCGATCCGGTCGCCGGCTTT
>DQCG01000248.1:6529-8124 GCA_003533825.1 Phycisphaerales bacterium | reverse complement strand
GATGGTGCCTTTTTTGTCTTGGAGTCCTAACAGCCCGGCGGGGTTTTGCGTTACCATTCGAATTGCGACATCGAGGGGGCAGTCCGTGAATTCCACGAATCTTTCGAGCATCTGGCTGAGGCCGAGCGCGGTACCGATAAGCGTGCCGTCTTTATACCTTGCCGCTCCCGCTTTGGACTCGTATTCGATGCCGTTGTAGATGAACATGCCGTCGCCGAGACCGATAGCCTGCATGCCGTCGGTTATTGGGAATGTACGGTCAGGCCCGAGCTTTTCGTAAGCGAAATTCAGAACGGCCGGATGGATGTGGACGCCATCAGTGATAACCTGGGCGGTTATGTGTTCAGATTGAAAAATAGCCACCAGCGGCCCCGGCGAGCGATGGTGAATCGAGGGCATCGCATTGAATAAATGCGTTACATGCGAAATGCCGGTGTCGAATCCGTCGAGAGTTTGCTCGTAAGTTGCGCTGGAGTGGCCAAAGGAGGCGATGGTGCCCGATTCAACGAGCGAGCCGATGATTTGCCGGCTCCCGGGAAGTTCCGGCGCAATTGTCATCATACTGAGATGGCCGGCCGTAATACGCTGGATTTCATCGAGAACCTGTACCGACGGCGGACATATACATCCGGGCTGAATCATTCCTTTCTTCTCAAGCGAGATAAAAGGACCTTCGAGATGAATTCCGAGCAGGTTTGCCCCGCCGAGGTCCCGGCCGACATATTCGGCGGCGAGCGAAAGATGGGAATTGTCCTGGTCTGGCATAAATACGGTAGTGGCTAGAAAGCCGGTGACCCCAAAACGGGCGCAGGTTCGTGAGATAGCTTCCAGTGCTTCCGGCGTCGCATCAAGTATATCGGCACCGCCCGCACCCTGGATATGAACATCAATAAAACCGGGTGCGATGATTCTGCCTTGTGCATCGAGCGTATTGATGGAGGCCGAACCGGGTTCGATTTGGCCGATTTGGGTGATGACGCCGTTTTCAATGAGGATAGAGGTGGTTTGTTTGCCGTTAGCGGCGTCAAATAATCTACAATTAGTAATAACAAGTTTCTCTGGCATGTTTATCCTTTCACAGCTTGCGAATAATCGAGTTTCCAGTTATTTCTCTGCCGGCATATCCGGCGACTCAGAAGAAGACTCCTCCTGTTCTGTATTCTTTTCTTCTGTTTGCTGCTCCTTACTTGCTCCCTTCTCCTCCGCCGCCTTGGTCAATATCTCTATAATCTCAGTATGTCCTCTTTGCTTGGCTAAATCCAAAGGAGTCCGGTCCCGGCTGTCTTTAGCACTCGCATCAGCACCATTGGCAAGCAATAGCTGTACCACTTCACGGTGACCTGACTGGGCTGCACGATGTAATGGTCCACGCCCATTCTTTTCTTTGGCATTTACATCAGCGCCTTGAGTAATCAATAGTTGAGCAATATCACTATTCCCAACCCGAACCGCTTGCTGCAAGGTTGTAGACTGACCGTATAGCTTCAAGTTAACGTCTGCTCCTTGGGCGATAAGCAACTTGACCACCTCTACTTGACCCATACAGCTCGCCCAAGAAAGCGGCGTACATTCCATCTCATCCTTGGTATCTACAG
>DQCG01000248.1:6241-6445 GCA_003533825.1 Phycisphaerales bacterium | reverse complement strand
CATATGAAACGTTGAAATGTCTGCCCCTTTACTGACAAGGAAATCGACGATTTCCCTACTCCCCTGCCACACAGCGTTATAAAAGGCGGTCCAGCCGTCTGGGTCTTTCTCATTAAATTGAGCTCCATGATCGACCAAGAGCTTGACGGTATTAACGTCTTCGTTCCAAACCGCGTAATGGAGGGGCGAATAGCCTTTTTCGGG
>DQCG01000248.1:1219-6138 GCA_003533825.1 Phycisphaerales bacterium | reverse complement strand
TGGTCAAGAAGAGCCTTGACTTTTTGTTGGTTCCCACTCTGAACAGCAGTATGGATAGCTACCCCTGTTTCCTTCTCTTTTGCTTTCTGTTCCTCTGCCGCGCGTGCCATACTTACTCGCATTTTAGTAAAAAATGAAGCTTCTGCACCATTATCAATCAACACTGAAGCAATATCCATACGAGCATTGCTCATAGCAATGTCAAGTGGTGTTTGACCATTGTTATTCTTGGCATTGATGTCAGCCCCCTTAGTGATTAATAGTTGAACGACCTCCTTGTGTCCATGCTCAGCCGCGTAATCGAGAGCTGTCCCACCGGGCCAAACATCACAATGATTAGGATTCGCCCCTTTAGCAAGGAGCAATGCTACAATTTCCTTATGGCCCTGTATGGCTGCCCGTTGAAGAGCAGTCATTCTAAAAGAGTCGTCAACACTATCAACATTAACTCCACTCTCGAGTAATGCTGCTACTTGCTTGATATTACCAACATGCGCTGCTTCCTGAAATGATATAGGTACTTCTGGTGAGGCTGTTAGGGTATAGATAATCCGACGATCCACACCCTCCTTTCTATAACGATAAGAAGGGACAAAAAGAGGACTACTTGGCCATACTCGTGGCACCAGTTCACGTTTAGAATCGAATTCAGCAATTAAGCACAATAAGGCCAAGGGCTCGAGACAATCAAACCTTGTATAAATATGATTTTTACTTGGCACAAAAAATCCTTTGTTCAATTTAGTTCCTAGAATATTATCGCCAATACGCTGAGCAACTTTTAGGAATTCCTTATTATTTGTTTTTTCATACAAATTAAGAAAAGCCAAAAGGCCATAAACATTGGAAGAAGTTGCATCAGTCTTTAATTCTGGATAGTCTTCATAATTTTCTCCAATGTCCCCGAGATTATTTCCAGCGACAATACTTCTTATCATTTGCCACATAAATTCATCGCCAGTCATTCTATACGCCATAGCATATGCCCATAAAAAGCTCATGTCGGCAAAAAGAGATATAGCGACATCTCCTTCATCTCCCATAGCACAAGGGTCTTTAAGAATATACCCCTCAATCTTTGTTCCATCAGTAATAATAGGAATAAATGAATTATCTTCCTCGCGATACGATAGCTTACCCCATGCCCTAAGTTCTTCTACAGCCCATTGGGTAAACTCTTCACCATGCTCACCAAGCGCATCTCCCATCAATAATAAACTCATCCACTGATGAGGCACTACAGATTCTGGGTAATATTCGTTTCGCACCTTTGCAAAAATACGGCTAGGAAAAATGAAACTGTGCGGGTCACTAAAATGATCCTTAAAGTCATTCCCTAGCACATTGAACGGTAACATATTATACATATACTTAGTCATGCCAGTTTTAGGATGTCTGGTGTCTATAAATCTTTTAATTAGTCGCCTACCCCATATCAATGATTGCTCCTCGTTGTTTGAGAGCTGATAGAGTGTCGTAGCCGCATGAGCTAGACTGGTCGCCGTATTAAAGAATCCACCTCCAGCGTGTTTACCTTGGAAAAATATAGGGGCGCCTTCATCGTATTCGTGCCCCCATGGCCTCTCAAGAATATCTGAATAAGACGCAATGCGATTAAAGTCTAAGCGTGACCAATCTATTACATGTGCAGACCAATAAGCTTCGATAAATCTCTTTGTCACCTCAGAATCCACTTGCCACATCAATTCATAATAAGGATAGTGTACCTTTAAAATGTGGGATTTAGATCCAGCGTATTTGATTTCGTCTCTCTGAGCATCATAGGCCACATGGTGTCCCCAATAAAACAATCCATTGGGAGCTCTCAAGTTTTCAAATGCGTATTTGACTGCCTGCATGGCTGCATCGCGGTACTTAGGATCTCTGGTTACTTCCGATAAGCCATCAAGAGTCCGTAACAAAGTTTGCTGAGAACCAAAGTTGGAAAGAATCCACTCTTCAGTCTCAGTAGCACTGAACAAATTACAATCAGGACTTATCCACTTCACCGGCTCATGAGTATTAACATTCACACCGTCAACAAACAAAGGAGTATGCTTCGGCCCATAGGTATCCCGGCCGTATTTAAGCACATTATCTGCGAATTCACGAACAGCTTCAATGTATTTGTTGTCCTCATCAGCTCTTACATTTTCCATGGGAATACAGGTCAGGGCAATAAACAACACAAAGAACTTGAGAATCAGATATGTTCTATTTTTACTTCTCATATCGCGTCAATCTTATTATGCGGCATTACTCTTACGCCCGGCTCTTGCGGAGGATGATCTTCAGGAAAAGCTATCAGAACTACACGGTCATGTCAAGGATTAAAGGCATTGCTTGTGGTAAGTAGGGGGGTTGACACCCTTTGTGCTAAGGCGTATGATTGTCCGAAAAGGGATTTTATTTTTGGAGCAGATAGGATGACTGAAGCAGAAAAAAGCTGGGAAAAGAGATTGGCCGGAAAACCTGATGAGTTAACGGTTAACTTCGTTGAGTCGCTGTCTATCGATAAGCGTCTCTACAAGTATGATATTGTCGGCTCGATCGCTCACGCGCAGATGCTGGCTCAGCAGAAGCTGATTACTAAAGATGAGTTCAGGCAGATTAAAGATGGGCTGATCGAAATAAGTGAACAAATCGCGGAAGGGCGGTTCAAGTTCCAAAAGGAGTATGAAGATATTCACATGGCAATCGAGGCGGCTCTGGTTAAGAAAGCAGGCCGGGCCGGAAAGAAACTCCATACCGGTAGAAGCCGTAATGACCAGGTGGCGACCGATATTCGGCTCTGGATGCGCGACAGGATAGAGATTCTGCAGGCGAAGATTACGCTGCTTCAGAAAGCTCTCGTCAAATCGGCCGGCAGATATACTGAGAATATTATGCCGAGCTATACGCATCTCCAGCGTGCCCAGCCGATTGTGATTGCTTCTTACATCTTAAGTTTCGCCGAGCAGTTCGAACGCGATTTTATTCGGCTGAAGAACTGCAGCGGCCTGCTGAATATTTCGCCGTTAGGCAGCGGGGCGGTGGCCGGCTCCACGCTGAATCTGGACAGGAAAAGTACATCTAAACAGCTTGGTTTCTCCGATATAAGCTACAACAGTATCGATGCTGTCAGCGACAGGGACTTTTGCGCGGAATTTATTTTCGATTGTGCGATGATTGCCACGCACCTGTCGCGCCTGGCGGAGGATTGGATAATCTATTCGTCCAGCGAATTCGGATTTGTTCTGATTGACGATGCCTATTGCACGTCTTCGAGTATGATGCCGCAGAAGCGCAATCCCGATTTGCTTGAGTTGATTCGGGGCAAGACCGGTTCTGTTTACGGCTCGCTGATGGCAATACTGACGATTTTGAAGGCTCAGCCGTCGGGCTATAATCGCGATATGCAGGAGGATAAGGTCCACGTTTTTTCCGCTGACGATACGGTTGAGGCATGCATAGACGTTGCTTGTGCGATTATTTCACATACCAAGTTCGATACCAAGAGGATTTCTGCCGGCCTGGATGAAGGTTTTCTGGATGCAACTGCTTTGGCTGAGTATCTGGTTGGAAAAGGCATCGCATTCCGCGAGGCGCACGGCGTTGTCGGCTCTTTGGTAGCCGACTGCGAAAAGCAGAACAAAAAGCCGGCCGAGCTTACATTGGACGAGTTCCAAAAGTATTCGAGCCTGATAGAGCCCGATGTATATGAACATCTCGGCGCCGTAAATGTTGCAGGGAAATACGTCACGGAAGGTTCAGCCGGGCCGAAGCAGGCAAAAGAGCAGATTGAGTACTGGAACAGGCAGTTGGGGCAGCGATGAGTGCCGGCGAAGACGAAATTACCGCCTGGTTTGCGAACCAGAGCCGCTTATCCGCCGTGGATTTTCCGATAGGCATCGGCGACGATATGGCCCGGATCAGGCTGGGCAAAGAATCGGTTCTTGTCACTACGGATATGCTGCTGGACGGCGTCCATTTCGACTTGCGGCAAGTGTCTATAGAACAGGCCGGGTATAAAGCGATGGCCGTCAGCCTTAGCGATTGTGCTGCGATGGCGACAATTCCCGTCGCGGCGGTTGTCTCCGTTGCGATGCCGAAAGGATTCGGCGGGGAAGAGTTAAAGCAGCTTCACGCCGGGATTATCCGAGCGGGTGAGAAATACAATTGTGCCCTGGTGGGAGGCGACATAACGAGCTGGAAACGAGAGAATCCGTTCGCAATCAGTGTGGCGATGCTCAGCAGGCCGGCGGGAAACGAGCCTGTGAAGAGATCGGGCGCGAAGCCCGGCGATAGTATTTGCGTGACAGGTTTCTTAGGCGGATCGGGCTTTGGAAAGCATTTAGAGTTTGAGCCGAGAGTCAAAGAGGCTATAAAAATCGCCGGAATGGTCAGGGTCAATGCAATGATTGATTTAAGTGACGGGCTCAGCAGCGATTTGAACCGTATCTGCAGCCAGAGCGCAGTTGGAGCGGTTATAGATGCCGAGCTGATTCCGATATCGGATGAGGCACGGACGGTGGAGGATTCGTTGAGTTCCGCGATAAACGACGGCGAAGATTTCGAGCTGCTGTTTACTCTTTCTAAGAGCGATTGCCGGGAACTATTGGATAAGTGGAATGAGCCGGTACCGATTAGGCAAATCGGCGAAATAACGGATACTCAGAAAGTGCAGATTAAGATGTCCGATGGTCAAATTGTGGATTTGGAGATCAAAGGGTATGACCATTTGAAGAATTAACGAAGCCTGTAAAGGAGGTATGAATTATGAAGCGTCGGTCATTGCTTAACTGGATGGTTGGATTGATTGTGCTTGTTGGTTTTTCCGCCGGTGCATCTGGCGCCGAAAAGCTGGACAGAGGTCTGGTTGCTCTTGAACGAGAAGACGGTTCGGTTTTTCTGAGCTGGCGGCTGCTCGATACCGATTC
>DQCG01000248.1:434-1104 GCA_003533825.1 Phycisphaerales bacterium | reverse complement strand
GCCGGCAAGGGAAAAGCTTATATTTACGAGCTGTATGAATCCAGCGCAAAAAAATGGCCCGGCGTAATCAAAAAATCGGGCGAGATCGAGGTTAAACCGACAGGCCGGCCCAGGCCATATCTCAGTATTCCGCTCGATGGTAATTACGATTTCCAGAAGGTGGGTATCGCCGATCTGGACGGTGACGGGGCTTATGAGTATCTTATCAAGCAGCCGAATTTCAATACGGACCCTTATCAGCAGCCGGGGTATTGGAAGAAAAGTACGACAACCTATAAGCTCGAAGCCTACCGTCTGGACGGGACAATGATGTGGCGTCACGATATGGGCTGGTCCATCGAGGCGGGAATCTGGTATTCGCCGTGGGTTGTTTACGACGTCGATGGCGACGGCAGGGCCGAAGTCTACTGCAAGGCCGGCGAGGGCGATCCTCGCGATGAAAAGGGTCTTGTCCAGACCGGACCCGAATACCTGGTTAAGCTTGACGGGCAGACCGGCAAGGTTAAAGCTAAAATGCCTTGGCTGAGCAGAGATGGATTCTCACGGTATAACTATTACTGCCGGAACTTTCTCACGGTAGCATATCTCGACGGCAAGAAGCCGTCGCTGATTATGCAGCGGGGCACCTACAGACTTATCAAGATGCAGGCGCTGGATAAGGAATTCAACC
>DQCG01000248.1:0-276 GCA_003533825.1 Phycisphaerales bacterium | reverse complement strand
CTTCTACGTTGCCGATATCGATCCGGACAATCCGGGTTTGGAGATATTCTACGGAATCGAGCCGCGTCAGAAAACTGATGGGATATGCGTAGTGGATGCGAAAACCGGTCGCAAACTCTGGGCGCACAAAGAGCCTACTCGACACATTCATGCCCAGGGAATGGCCGCCGATGTTCTTGCCGATTTGCCCGGTATGGAAGTCTATGCCGGCGAGAGAGATTTTAAACAGCGCTGGCTTTATAGCGCCAAGGGTAAGTTGATTGAGTTCAAGGAAAC
>DQCG01000565.1 GCA_003533825.1 Phycisphaerales bacterium | reverse complement strand
GCTTCATAAGCTTTGAGGCTGCCCTTGAATGAATCCATTGCGATGACGATTTTCATATTATTTGGTATTTGCAAAGCACGTCGTTATTGAAAATAAAGAGCCACAATATTTGCAGTTTTGCTCAGAGTACAATCATGCTAATAATCCAGAGAGTTACGGCGGCGGCCCCCCCTTCCACGAGTGTTCCGAGCGTCTGGAGTTTGTACCCCTGCTTGACCGTCATGCCGGAAAGGCCCGTCACCACCCAGAAATAACTGTCGTTGGCATGGCTGACCACCATCGAGCCGGCACCGATAGCGACGACCACCAGGGCCTTGGCCGTAGGTGCTTCGAGGCCGAGCGTTCCAAGAAGCGGCGCTATGATTCCGGCGGTGGTTATGATAGCCACGGTAGATGAGCCCTGTGCCGTTTTGAGTGCTGCGGCTATAATGAACGGCAGCCAGATGCTGAGGCCCGCGCTTTCGCCGAGGTATCCCTTTACGACGTCGGAGATGCCGGAGTTCTGCAGGACCTTGCCGAAAGCGCCGCCGCAGCCGGTAATGATGATGATTGTCGCAGCCGCAAGGACTGCCTGGCCGACCCAGCCTGAAGCCGAGAGCATCTCGGAAGTCAATTTCTTAGGAAGCAGCATCGCAAGGAACACGCCTATGAGCAGGGCCACGACTGGTTGTCCGATAAAACCTACTATAACAGCTATGTTACCGGTGCCGAATGGGTGTGACTCAAGGGCTCCGACCGACCTTAGCACAATCAAAATGATGGGCAGCAGGATTGGAATCACGGATTTTAGGGCCGAAGGCGCTTCGGCGGCGACTTTCTCCACATCGGGCTGCTCGAAACCTTTCTCGGGATCGATATACACCTTTGCGGCGAACTTTGCTGCAAAAAGCCAGCCGGCAGCTAGGGCGATGATGCTCACCAAAGCACCCCAAAGGATTACAAGCCCAAGATCCGCCCCGATCAGCCCCGCCGCCGCCACCGGCCCAGGCGTAGGCGGCATCATCGTGTGCGTGGCGTACAGGCCGAGGCTGAGTGCTACGGCACTTGCAGCCAGGGATATTTTAGACTTGACGGATAACGCCCTGCCCAGCGGCGAAAGAATCACAAAGGCCGAATCGCAAAACACGGGGATGCTCACAATATACCCGATTATTCCCATAGCCAGAGGAACGTTTTTTTTGCCGACGAGTTTCAGGGTGCTTTCGGCGAGCTTATACGCCCCGCCGGACTTTTCAAGAAAAGTGCCGATGACCGCCCCTGCCAGGATGACTATGCCGATGTAGCCGATCGTACCGCCGAAGCCTGCATTTACCGACTGGACAATCTCTTCCAAAGACATCCTGCCGCATAAAATGCCGTAGCCGAAGGCGGCGATTAGAAGTGCAAGAAACGGGTGAAGATTCAACCTGGTTGTCGCAATGATGATGAAAACAACAGCCAGCAGAAGAAGGAGCAAAAGCCACATAGAATCCATCCTTTCATCGCCACAGGCTTTTCTAACAATACGGCAGGGTTCGTGGCGGTCCCCAAAATACAGCTCAGTAAATCGAAGATATTTACCCCATGAAGTGTTGAGTGTCAATTCTTTTCTTACAAGACATCTGGCCGGCGGTATCCATGCCGAGCCGGTTATATTTAATCAGGTGGTTCAAATAGTAAAAATATATCTCTTAACGATTCTGCAGAACTGATAATCAAACAGGTAACGACAAAAGTATGGTATAAATACAACTAACATTTAGATGTTTAAGTTTTACTATGCAGATTAATAACGATGCCTAACGGCCTCTTGTTTACCTTGTAATGGGAGAAGGTGTATTCACAGATAATTGAGAGCGCCTCATCAAAAATCAGCGCATACCAAAGAAAATATCGCTAACATGTCATTGCGAATGCCTGGTCTGATTCTCAGGATACATAGAAAAGAATATAGCCCACGAATGTCATTGCGAAGGAGCTTGCCCCTTAAGGGCGAACTACTGTTGCAATCACAATCCTTCCACAGCAAAAACCACCTATTTCCATAGGATGGTTGCAGCTATGGCAATCTCAAGTGTTGCTTTTTCCATAGCTCCGCAGTCGTTCTTCTATCAAACTATAACACTCTTGAAGCGAGAGATTTTTCATGCCAATAGAGTGCTATGCCTCAATTTATGATATTTCAAATAGTCCTATCCGGCAATTTATGAGAGATTCAGAGTCTTTAACTTGCGCAGCATCTGAGCCGGCCCCCTTTCCGGGCAATCGGAATTCAAATCCATAATTGAGCTGATAAACAATCCTTAAACCTGCTCGCAAGCAAGAACTAAAAGTGATTTACTTTGACCGAAAGGAGTTTTGAAATTGACAATATACATTAATACATACTGCCGGCTCTTGTTTTTTCACACTGTCAATTCATTTTTTTATCGATGTTTCACGTGAAACAATATTCTCTTGGATGATATTTATTTTTGAAAAACGCTGCGAATTTCTCTGATAGTTCTAATTTACAGAAACATAAAAGGCTATGATATAGATCCGTTGAGGACGTTCCGAACCAACCGGCAGAACAGTAAAAGAAACGAGGCAAACGTCGAAAGGGCATGTCATTATTACACAACTCTATGTTTCGCCATATCATCTTTTAAATGTTTCACGTGAAACATTTTTTCTAAAATTCAAATTTTAGTCTGGCAAAGCTGTAGAATTTTCAGTATGAATTCCGAAATACTATTTGGGTGAATGCTTTAATGTGAGTTTAAGAACGGGAAAAGGAAG
>DQCG01000064.1 GCA_003533825.1 Phycisphaerales bacterium | reverse complement strand
CGAGATAGGAATCACCGACAGGCGTGAAGCAGAGCTGGCAAAGAATGGTATGATGCCTTTATCACACTGGAAGAATGAGGATTATGCATGCTTTATCGGTGCCCAGTCACTGCAAAAACCAACCGAATATGAGGATGCTGATGCGACGGCAAATGCCAAGTTGGCCGCAAGGCTGCCTTACTTGTTTGCGACTTGCCGGTTCGCGCATTTTCTAAAGTGCATTGTTCGCGATAAGATCGGTTCTTTCAAAGAGCGTGATGATATGGCTAAATGGCTTAATCAGTGGATCACGCAGTACGTTACCAGCGATCCCAGCGCTTCGGAAGAGGTTAAGGCCAAGTATCCACTGGCCGCGGCGGAAGTTGTTGTGGATGATGTTGAAGGAGATCCCGGGTATTACTCGGCCAAATTCTTCCTTAGGCCACATTACCAACTCGAGGGATTGTCCGTTTCACTGCGGCTGGTATCGAAGCTCCCCTCAGTCAAGACGGGTGGTTAGCGGGTAGAGCCTGGTTTGGTACCCAATACGCTGAACATGGTTTTTGTATTGATAAGTTGAGTGTAGTAACTTAGATAAACATTTTATATATAAGGAGTTGACAAAATGGCAGGTGATTGTTTTCTGAAGATCGATGGAATCCCGGGGGAAAGTACCGACGCAAATCATAAAGAGTGGATTGAGGTAATGTCATACTCTTCCGGTGTTGCTCAGATGTCCGCGGGAGAACGAAGCACCGGCGGCGCAGCCACCGGGGGACGGTGCAGCCACCAGGATATATCCATTGTTAAGGCGTTGGATAAGGCTTCGCCAACGATTAATCTGTACTGCTGCCAGGGCAAGCACATCCCGAACGTGGTGATCGAACTCTGCCGTGCCACCGGTAACAAGGAAAAATACATGGAATATAAAATGGAGGATGTGATAATCTCGTCGGTCAGTGTCGGCGGTGGCGGTGGTGGCCTGCCAACCGAATCGGTGACCTTCAACTATGGCAAACTGACGTGGAACTATATTCAGACTGACCACAAGACAGGCGAAGCTAAGGGTAACGTTGAGAAGTACTGGAGCCTGATTGATAATAAGGGCGGTTAATAATCAGCACACAGGTATCCAGTAACCGTGTGCCGGCTTCCTACGCTTAAATATTGCGCGGCAGGAGTGTCTAATGCCCGCGATGGAGGTTATCATTATGCAAACGGAAGAGTTGTTGCGGGCCGGCCAGCTCAATGAGGCGTTGGCCGCATTGGAAGGTCAGGTCCGCGCTGATCCTACGAATGCAAAGCTTCGTGTTTTCCTTTTCCAGTTGTTATCTGTCCTGGGAGACTGGGAGCGGGCCCTGACCCAGCTAAACGTAGCGGCGGAACTTGATGCTTTGAATTTGCTCATGGCTCAAGTATGCCGGGCGGCGATTAGTTGCGAAGCATTCCGGGCTGAGGTATTCGCCGGCAAACGCGTGCCACTTATTTTCGGTGAGCCGGATGAGTGGGTTGCCTGGCTGGTTCAGGCCAACCAAATGATCGCGGAAGAAAAATACGAAGCGTCGCAGACACTGCGAGAGCGTGCGTTAGAAGCTGCTCCGGCCATTCCAGGTTCTATCGATAATCGGCGGTTTGAATGGATTTCAGACGCCGATTCCAGGTTTGGTCCGGTGCTGGAGGCCATTATTGACGCCAAATACTACTGGGTGCCGTTCACGGCTATAAAGCGGATCAAAATTGAGGAGCCCGCCGACCTGCGCGATGCCGTCTGGATTCCTGCTCAGTTCACCTGGGTCAACGGCGGTGAAGCGACAGGCCTGATGCCTTCGCGATATCCAGGCTCGGAAGCCAGCGAGGATAATGCTATCCGGCTGGCGCGCAAAACCGAGTGGCTCGAACGGCCCGGAGATGTGTTTCTTGGCCTGGGACAGCGCATGTTTGCCACCAACGAGGATGAATTCTCGTTGCTCCAGATACGACAAGTAGATTTGGATCACTCAGAATCAGACTGACAAGGTGAGATGAATAATGGCTGAACTTACGCCGATGGATCGTCTGCAACCATGCCTGCTTGATCGCCTCACTGATGATGAGCCAGAAGTAAGTAGGGAAAGCCGCGATCGGCGCATAGTATCACTACAGAGATACAAAAGTGCGGTGCTTCGCGACTTGGAGATGATCTTAAATTCAAAAAGGCACCCGTTGCACGACAATATATATGAGTTTAGCGAAGCGGTACGTTCTGTGCTAAACTACGGCATACTCGATATATGTGGTACACCGATATTAAATACCAAGCCGACTGAAATCGAATCACAGGTCAAGGAAGCCATCATTTATTTCGAGCCAAGAATCTCGCAGAGATCGTTATCGGTTAGAATGATTTCCCCTTTGGATTCTGAATACATCCGTTCTATCTCATTCGAAATAGAAGCTGAGCTTTGGGCGCAGCCGCTGCCGGATCGGCTTTTCGTTAAAACGGAAGTCGATTTAGAAACCGGCCATTACAAATTGAAAGGCGAGATGGATGGATAGGCGCTTGCTGGACTTGTATAATCGAGAGCTCGCACATCTTAGGACGATGGGAGCTGAGTTTGCAAAACAGTTCCCTAAGATAGCAGGGCGACTGGGGGGCCTGGATGAGTTCCAGCCGTGTCAGGATCCCTTCGTCGAGCGGCTGCTCGAAGGGTTTGCTTTTCTTTCTGCGAGAGTTCAACTCAAACTGAATGCGGAATTTCCCAGGTTCAGCCAGTCTTTGGTCGAAACGATTTACCCTCACTATCTGGCGCCTACGCCATCTATGTGTACCGTTCAGTTCGAACCGGAATCGGATGAGAAAGGGCTCGCCGAAGGCGTTCTAATCCCCAGAGATTCTGCGCTTAATACTATGCTGGGTAAATCGGAACAAACCAGATGTGAGTACCGTACTGCCCATGACGTTACCCTCTGGCCTGTTAAATTGAATCAGGCGGATTACTATACTCGCGAGCTGGCCTCACTCGATATTCCCAATGTACCTGATGTCAAGGCCGGGATCAGATTGCGGATCCAAACGACGGCCGGACTGAGCTTCAGCGAGTTGAAATTAGATTCGCTGAATCTGCATCTGATGGGGGCCGGCGAGATCCCAATGCATTTGTATGAGCAGTTTTTTGCAAACGTTGCCGCGGTTGTGGTGCAGCCAACGAACAAGCCAATAAAGTGGCACGAGATAATCGATGCTTCCTGTATCCGAAGGGTGGGTTTTGATAACAAACAAAAACTCCTGCCTTACGATGCCGTGTCTTTTCAGGGATATCGACTTTTACATGAGTACTTTGCGTTTCCTCAGCGATTTATGTTCGCGGAACTTACCAATTTGGGTGATGCAATCAGACGTTGCGACGACAATCTGCTGGATATCATTATCTTGTTCCGAGAGCCCAAAGTCGAACTTGAGGGCACAATTAATGCTGATAATTTCGGACTATTTTGCACTCCCGCTGTAAATCTCTTCGAAAAGCGGCTGGATCGGATACCCGTTTCGGATAAGTTTTTCGAATTTCATGTTGTTCCGGACAGAACCAGGGCGCATGATTTTGAGGTTTATAAGCTTTCGAAGGTAATTGGTTACGGTGCCAGGTCGGACCAGTTGCAGGAGTTTCTGCCTTTTTATCTTGCAAAAGATTTCGAGGACAGCGATGAGAGTGGCTATTACGTAATCAACCGCGTACCAATGCCTAAGACCCAGGAAGCAAGCTTGAGAGCTCGAAGGTCACGAAGTTATACCGGCAGCGAAGTCTACATATCTCTTGTTGATCCTCATGCCGCACCGTATAGTGCCGATGTGAAGCAGTTGGGCGTGGAGGCTCTTTGCACTAACCGTGATTTGCCTCTGCACGTGCCGATAGGAATTGGGGCTTCTGACTTCACTATGGAGAAAACAGTGCCTTGCGCATCAATCCGCTGTATTGGCTCTCCGACTTCTCCCAAGCCGTCACACGCTGAGGGAGAATTTGCATGGCGCATTATCAATCACCTGTCACTAAATTACCTTTCGCTCACCGATACGAGCGAGCGTGAGGGCTCATCGGCGCTTCGCGATATTTTGAGACTTTATAGTGACATGGGTGATTTGCAAATCCGTAAGCAGATCGACGGCCTCAAATCTATAAGCTCCAGGCCTGTCACTCGCAGGATATCAACGTCGGGATCTATTGCATTTGCTCGCGGTTTAGAGTTAACAGTAACTTTTGAAGAGGCGGCATTTGAGGGGACCGGAGTTTTTCTGCTTGGGGCTGTTCTTGAACAGTTTTTTGCCAGATATGTCTCGATTAATTCGTTTACTGAAACGGTAATTAGAACACTCGAGCGCGGAGAAATTGTGCGATGGACGATGCGGGACGGGCTGCGGCCGATACTTTAACCAAAGATTTGCGGGATAGGCCGTATGAGTTTGACTTTTTCCAGGCTGTCCGGCGGCTTGAGTGCATCAACTCGACCCTGCCGCGGATTGGGCATTCGCGTCGTCCGCAAGATGACCCGGTCTGGTTTTGCCAAAAGGTCTCTTTAGCCTTTGCGCCCTCGACAATTGCAGCATATTGTGAAGCTACCGATCAAGATGCGGCTAAAATGACAGTGAATTTTTTCGGGCTTCTTGGTCAGGGTGGTCCCATGCCGCTGGCGATAACCGAATATGTTTATGACCGGTTACAAAACCACAAAGACAAGACACTTGCAACATTTCTTGATATTTTTCATCACCGAATGATATCCCTCTTCTACCGCGCCTGGGCATGTAACCAGCAAAGCGTTAGCTATGACCGCAAAGAAGAGGACCGTTTTGCGGTTTATATCGGTAGTTTATTTGGAATCGGGGATGATTCTTTTCGCGACCGGGATGCTTTGCCTGACATCGCAAAACTGCATTATTCCGGACGTCTTGTTTGCCAGACTAGGAATGTTGAAGGATTGCGGGAGATTTTGGAGGACTATTTTGGAATCACGGTGGAAATACAACAGTTTGTCGGGCAGTGGATAAATCTCCCGCAAGACTACCTTTGCCGGTTGGGGTCATCTTGCGAGAACGCAAAATTGGGCTCAACACTGGTCTTGGGAAGCCATTTCTGGGAGTGTGAGCAGAAATTCAGGATTAAGTTTGGTCCTATGGACTTGCCCCAATACCAGCGATTTTTGCCGGGAAGCGACAGCATTCAACGCCTTATCGC
This sequence comes from Phycisphaerales bacterium, assembly GCA_003533825.1. Classification (GTDB taxonomy): domain Bacteria; phylum Planctomycetota; class Phycisphaerae; order Sedimentisphaerales; family Anaerobacaceae; genus JAFGPJ01. The sequence continues at coordinate 5,347 of DQCG01000064.1, read as the reverse complement.
CTGGGTTAAGAATTATGTAGGAGATGAATTTCTGTGGGAAGTTCAGTTGATATTAAGGGCTTCGAAGATTCCAATGATACGTTTGGGCAAAATGAGCAAGCTGGGATGGACAAGCTGGCTTGGCTCCATGAAGTCCCGAAAGAATGCTGATGACCTTGTGTTGAGGTCTTTGTGCACGTGACTTACCTTGCAAATTCGAATTGAGTGTTTTTTAGTCTTTCTTTGATGTAATTGTTTTGTTAACAGGTCTTATGAAAATTTAAACAGTTAGCTTCTGATTTAAATTCATTAAGATTCTGTTTCATATTTTTCTTGATATGGACAAAAGCGGTCTGTCGGTTTGAGCAAGCTATGCTTTGTTTAGCCGGAGATAATTTCTATCCATATTTAGGTTGACAAAAAAAGACAGAATGCCGAGAATAAGATTTTACAAATGACACTATTTATTTCAAGGCGATTTAATAACTGTATCTGCACACTATAGGGAAAAAATGGAGAGTCAAATACTTGAGACTGCAAACCGTCTTCGTCTGATACAGGTCGACTTTGCAGATGAGAGCGAACAGACGAGAACAGCCTATCTCCGTGAGGAGATTGAGAAGGTGCTAAAGACCGTCTTGCCTGCCGAGCGTAACGAGTTCCTGGAAAGATTATTAGAGAGGTTTCCTGCCGGCAGTTTTGTTACTCAGACCATATCCAAAGAAGTGGATGTCCAAAGCGCTCCGGTAGTCGATGAGTCGCAGTTTAAAAATGTCGATTTTTTGGTTGGAAGTCTCTTGGAAATAGCCCCGGCGCTTTCAGATGACCAAAAGGATTATATTGATCAAAGCCTGCGACAAGCCGGATTGGGACCGAAAGCCCAGCAGAGCGATTCCGTTGGGTTGGATCAAAAACTGAAGGAAAAGCTCAAGTTAGAAAATGAACGCAGTATTAATGCCGCCCGGCTCGCGGAGCTTAATGCGATGCTTGTCGATTTTGTTTTGAAGCTCGAGCCGTTGGTTTGGAACACGTGGCGTAAACTCTCGCCGCGGTCGACCGTTCGACCGCAGGGCGCTCTCACGCAAAAAATAGGGCAAATTTTATGTGAAGACACCGAAATGTCTGTTAATCAGGTTGATGATGACCTCAAGGTGCTGCAGCGACTTATTGCTTCTATGACCAGCGCGGTCAGTTGTGTAGGCGGCCAGTTTGCGAAGCGCCATATCGCCAAGTTTTCACCGTCTGAGATTGAAGCCCTGGTCCGAATGGAACCCGGAAGCGTTTTTGTCAGTCGCGATGTGAAATGCTGGAATAAATACAAGCAACTGGCCGAGACGCTAAATGAAGACTCCATCGAGATGGAGATAAGAAAGGCCATCGTTGATTACGTGGAATCTTTGGCAAAAGGAATGGGGCAGTGACGTCAATGCAGGGGAGTACCGTATGGCTATAGAAGGCGAAATTAACTGGTGTGAGGGTCTTTTTCTCCAGCCTCACCACCTTCAGATTATGCAGAGGAGTATTGCAGAGAAGTTCACGAGGCAGGGTCGTTTATTCTGGAGCTATCCCTATGGTGTGATAGAGGCGAGGATATCCGATGATCAGCTTGAGAATATGAGGGTATCCTTCGACCGTCTGCGTGTAATAATGCCGAGCGGGCTTGAAGTGAATGTCCCCGACAATACGAATCTCCCCTCGCTTGATATAAAGGAGGCATTTGCGTCTACCAGCGGTTCATTGACTATAAGTGTTGCCGTTCCGGTATGGTACTCTTCTCGCGGCAATGTTATCCAAAAAGGGGATGACCAGGATTGGCGGGCCAAACGCACGTACATAGTTTCTGAGATTGAAAAAGTCGATGAAAATACAGGAGAAAATCCACAGCCGGTCCAGATTCGTCAGATAAACGCCAGACTGCTGCTTGAAAATGACGACACTTCAGACCTCGAAGTGTTGCCTTTGCTGAAAATCAACCGGTCCGCCGGTGAGGATATCGGTTTGCCCCGGCGAGATCCGGCGTATATACCCCCATGTTTTGTGGTCGGCGGCTCATCGGTGCTTAGAGAGCTTCTTCACGATTTAACCAGCCAGGTTATGGCCAGTCGAAATGAGCTGGTCGTCCAAATTAACCGCGGCGGCTTTAGTATTGAGAATATGCGGGGCGTTCAATTCGAACAAATGCTTCGTCTTAGAACGCTTAATCGTTTCAGTGCTCAGCTTGGCTCTCTTGTTGGTATCTCCGGCAGAGTTGCACCTTTCCAAATGTATCTGATGCTGAGGCAACTGCTTGCCGAGCTTGCCGCTTTACGCCCTGACCGGGACCAGTTTGAAGTCGTCGGGTACGATCATGACAATCTGGCAGTTACTTTCAACGAGCTTTCCAGCCGTATTCGTGGGCTGCTCAAGGGCGTGGTAAGGGCCAGGTATCTCAAGATTCCTTTTACGATAGACCACGAGCAAAAAATCTTTGTAGGAACACTTACTGAGGAAGCGTTATCGTTGCCAAATGAGTATTTTATTGCTATCAAGACCAAGCAGGATCCTTCTGAATTGGCCAAACTGGTTTTAGATCGTGATAAATTCAAAATGATGCCGCAAAGTCTTGCAAACCAGCGAGTTTTCGGTGTGCAGCTCGCCCAGGAGTTGTATCCGCCGGTTGAACTGCCGGCACAGGTAGGTCTTCATTATTTCCGGGTATTACGTGGCGAAAGCGCTCGGCTTTGGGAGCGAATACAACAGGAGAAGACGATCGCCGTCCGGTGGCCTGGCGTTGAAACTACCGACTTTGAAATTACGTTATATATGACCGTTCCTGATACGGAGGCACAGTAAATGACTCTGCTTGAATTGTGTGAGCCGCTTTTCCAATATGTATGTCGGTTGCGTCGATCGGCGCGAATGGGTTGCGCTCTGGAAATGGATATGGTGCGAAACGACATTAAAAGAATATTCGGCGAGATAAAGGCAAATGCATCGACCAGAGCCGAATTAATCACTCAATATGAAAAAGTTGAACTGCCTCTAACTTTCTTTATAGACTTTATGATCAAAGAGAGCAGCCTGGGCTTTGCCGCCGATTGGTACGAGCTGGGTCGTGAAAAGAATGAGCTGGCCGGAGACGAGAAATTTTTCGATTTGCTGGACGAAGAGTTGGTTGAAACAAGTGATGCCGCGACTCAAAGGCTGGCAATATATTACACATGTTTGGGATTGGGTTTTACAGGAGTTTACACGGGGCAGCCGGAAAGTATCAAGCGCTTAATGTCGAAAATCTCGGCTCGTATTTCGGGCATGATGGACGCTGATGAAAAGTCTTTCATTTGCCCCGAGGCTTATGAAAACGTGGATACGAGAGATTTTGTTGAGCCGCCGAGTGCAAAGTTGGTAGGTATCGGAATCACATTAATAGCCCTGATTGTCATTTGGGCCGTTGCGTATTTTTGTTTGTTCAAATGGACATCTGACGATCTGGGCAAGTCTCTCGATGGGATTATAGGACAGGAGAAATTGCCTTCTGTTGTAGAATAGATGAATGATAATGCCAGTTAGTTTGGAGGATATGTAAATAATATGGTGCCTGGAATTTCAGTTTACAAGAATCTTCCAACGCCTTTTAAGATCGGGCTTTCAGTAATTGCGGGCGGCAGCATTGTGGGGGCACTTATGTTTTTAGTTCCATCACGGCTGCTCTGGATTATATTCATCGGGCTTGCTATTGTTGCCCTGATTCTTGTGCTCTACTGGCGTATCCTGAAATGGTTTAAGAAGAAAAAAGCGGCTCCGATGGCACATGGTATGATCGAGAATGCCTCGGCAGCACCGCAGGGAGTCAGCGACGCCGCACACCTGGCACGGCTGGACGATTTGAGGAAGAAATTTGAAGAGGGAGTCTCAAAGTTCCAGGCTGCCGGCAAAAGCCTCTACAACTTCCCCTGGTATATGATTGTGGGTGAGCCGGGATCGGGCAAGACAGAGGCCGTACGCCACTGTAATGTTGGTTTCCCCCCGGGACTGCAGGATCAGTTTCAAGGGGCCGGCGGCACACTCAACATGAACTGGTGGTTTACGGATCATGCTGTTATTGTGGATACCGCCGGACGCCTGATGTTTGAGGAAGTTGAAACGGGCGGTTCGGTTGAATGGAGAGAATTCCTTAAGCTTCTTAAGAAATATCGTCCGCGTTGCCCGATTAACGGCGTGTTTCTTGTAATCCCCGCCGATAGCCTCATCAAGGATACCGCCGATGAGATCGAGCAAAAGGCCTCGAAGATCGCGCGGCAGTTTGATGTTATCCAGCGAACCTTGGATGTTCGTTTTCCCGTGTTTGTGGTTATCACAAAGAGCGACCTTGCCAATGGTTTTCGTGATTTCTTCGACAATCTCGATGACCCACAGCTTCAGCACCAGATTCTTGGGTGGTCTAACCCGGCTCCGCTCGATGAGCCGTACAATCCCGATTTTGTTGATCAGCATTTGAAGACTATACAGAAACGTCTTTTCCGTCGCAGGCTTGCGCTGCTGCAAGAGATCGTGTCTGAATCCGGCGAGGCCGGGATGGAGAAATTGCGAGCAACCGATACGCTGTATGCCTTTCCTCAGAGCCTGGCAAAGATAGCGCCGCGAATGGCTCGATACCTGGAATTGATATTCAGTGTCGGCAGCCAGTGGTCCGGCAAGCCTTTGTTTTTCCGGGGCATCTATTTTACATCTTCCATGCGGGAAGGCTCGGCTTTGGATGAGGACCTCGCCGAATCGCTTGGCGTTTCGGTCGATACACTCCCGGACGGACGCGTCTGGGAACGTGACAGGGCGTATTTTCTAAGAGACCTCTTTATCAAAAAGGTCTTTCGTGAGAAAGGTCTCGTTACTTATGCAACCAATGCAAAGAAACAACATCTCCATCGCAGAGCGATAGTTATGATTTCGGCCGCGGCGAGTATTGTTTTATTGCTCTTGTGCACATTTTACGCCAGTGTTTCCTTACGTCGCTCCATCGGCGATATGAAAGAGTATTTTGAAGCGCCGGCAAAGCTGATTGCCGCCGGTGGCTCTCAGGATGCCGGCCAGTTGGAAGTGATAAAGAGTGAAGATCAGGAAGGCTACCGGTATGTCGGCAGGGCCGGAATACCCGAAATGCCGGATGATATTACACGATCAAGTCTCTCCCAGCAAATTGCCCTCAGGGTGGATCAGTGGGAGAAAAAAGGAGTACCGTGGATTTTCGCGCCGGCGGCAAAGTTTGCCAAGGGTATTACGCCGGAGAAATTAAAGACAGCCCAGGCAGTTTTATACGAGACGGCTATACTGCGTCCATTCCTGGGGGCCTCCAGCCGGATTATGGATAATCAAAAGAACGGCCAGTGGAGGC
>DQCG01000117.1 GCA_003533825.1 Phycisphaerales bacterium | reverse complement strand
ATGAAGTCCCTCGTGCTAAACGGTTGGAACAACCGCACTTTCAGCAGGCCGACCTTCTCGCCTTTCGCCGCCAAATATTCAACGGTCTCATGAGATGTGTCCGCTGCCGAGCCCATCAGGACAATGACTTTCTCAGCGTCTTTCGCTCCCACATAATCGAATAAATGGTACTGCCGTCCCACAATCTTTGCGAATTTGTCCATTGCTTCCTGAACAAGCTGCGGGGTGGCCAGATAGTACTTGTTCACTGTTTCCCTGCCCTGGAAGTAAACATCGGGATTCTGGGCTGTGCCGCTAATCATCGGCCTGTCCGGCGTCAGCCCCCTGGCCTTCTGCCGGGCAACGAGCTTCTCGTCGATCATCGCACGCATATCATCCAGTGTCAGTTCTTCGACCTTCTGCAATTCATTGCTCGTCCTGAAACCATCGAAGAAGTGCAGGAAAGGCACACTCGACACCAATGTCGCCTGCTGTGCGATCAGCGCCATATCCATAACCTCCTGAACACTGTTTGAACAGAGCATTGCAAAGCCGGTCCCGCGACAAGTCATAACGTCGGAATGATCACCGAAAATCGATAATGCCTGACATGCTATCGAACGAGCTGAGATATGAAAGACTGTCGGCAATAGTTCTCCGGCGATTTTATACATATTTGGAATCATCAGCAACAACCCCTGCGAGGCCGTAAACGTCGTAGTCAAAGCCCCGGCAGCAAGTGCACCATGCACAGCCCCGGCTGCGCCCGCTTCGGACTGCATCTCCGTTACCGAAGGGATCGTACCCCATATATTAGCCTCGCCTTTGGCAGTCCTTGCATCGGCAATTTCCCCCATCAGTGAGCTTGGAGTAATTGGATATATTGCAATTACTTCGTTAGTTGCGTGCGCCACATATGCCGCCGCTGTATTACCGTCAATTGTAACCATTTTACGCTTCATGACTTCTCCACTTTTCATAAGACACAGATTATCAATCACTTATATTAATACGCCCCTCATATTTCAGATCCGTAAATCACTCTCCGGACCTCAATGTAACCTTATGCACACAGGCAAAAAACGACCCGTAGCAGCCATTGTGCGATATTCGGGGCACCCAAAGAGGTACTTATACAACGTTTCATCGGATTAATCAATATAAAATTTTCAGAATTGAGATTCGTGAAAATGAAGGAGAATTGCGCTATTATTGAAATGAGTACAACAATTTACCCTTGTGGGAGACGAGAGGAGAAACACATTTTCCCCTCCGGCACCGGCCGGGCCGAAGAACAGCAGCCCGGCAGAGAATCAGACGCGGTATTTTATTATATGAACGCCGCCCCGGAAGACTAAAACGCTCCCCAATCCTGTTTTCCCGGGATGTAATAGCTCGGGCAAACAAAGCGGAACATATTTGCAATTTTGCGTACTTTGTTAAATTTGGTCTGGTCTTCGGCTTCTATCGCGGCTAATTTACCGCCGAAAATTTCCGAGAAGTACTCATGAGCAGCCTGGTGTCTTTCCTCTTCCGTATCGAACAGATTTCGAATTTTACCCAGTTCGCCGGCATCCAGCCAAAAGCCGGCACAGCCCGGACATTCGTCGACCTCAACCTCATTCTTGACGCTGAAGAAGTGCCTCATCATGACAATACCATCGCATTTCGGGCAGTTTAACATCTTTGTGCGGTCGACTACGATGCTCTCGTCCCGTTCGATGTCTAAGAGTTCTTCACCGGCAGATTCACGAGGCTCATCGAATTTCTCAAGCTCATAATTATCAAACCAGATGCCGCCACAGCCACCCTGGCAAACGTCAACCACAACATCCCCTATGGCCATTTCCTCTAACACTTTTCCGCAAGCAGGACAGTTCATAGTCTTGTTTCCTTAAAAAAGGTTCACAATACATTATCATAATATGTATCGGCAAAAAAGTTACTGCCCAAAACCAAAAAATTCAAGCCATTGCTCGGTTTCGCCCTGATTTAAGCCCTGCCGTTTCTCTGTCGGCTCTTTTGCCGGCCTTTTCCGGTTCAATTGCTTCTGGACATCATTCCAGAAAACGTCCGATTTCATGGATATCGCTTTTCTCTTATGCGCCGCCGTCCGCAATCTCCGGTCGCTGCTGACAATTGTCAGTCTTTTTGGTGCCGTGTTTGCACTTATTTTATCCTCGATAACCGTATCGGCATCGGTTCCTATTCCCGCAAAAAAGACCTCCAGATTGCTTATATTATCGAATCCGGTCTTATCAGGCGGGCCGGTACCGTCAAAAATCATCTCACCCTTCTCTCCGGTCAGCATAAAATACCGGCCCAAAATCCCGCACAAGCTAACATCCGTGATCACTGCGGAATCTCCTTCTAATTTGTAAATTGTGTGCAATAGATTATGCCCGTCAATAATAACCATCTTGTATTTCGTATATCGTATTTTGTGATGCGTATTGCGTGTAGAAGTTTCACGCTTCGAATCTTATTTCGCCGCCGACTATGGTTTTTTCGACTTTGCCTTTGACCTTCCAGCCTTGATAGGGGCAGTTTCGGCTCTTGGAGTGGAATGTGCTGACGTCAATCTCGTACTCGGCGTTCGGGTCGATGATAGTCACATCCGCCTGTTTGCCTTTGCCGAGCGTACCTTTGTCGACGCCGATTATCTTCGCCGGTTTTTCCGTCATCAGTCGAATCAAGCCCGGCCAATCCAGGATACCCGGCTCTATCAGTGCTTTGACGTACAGGGCCAGGGCGCACTCCAGAGACGCGATGCCGAAAGGAGCGTTTAGAAATTCCAATTCCCGCTCGCTTTGCAGGTGCGGCGCGTGATCGGTCGCCAGGGCATC
>DQCG01000566.1 GCA_003533825.1 Phycisphaerales bacterium | reverse complement strand
GCTTCGGCTGAGCGTTTCCAGTTCAGTGTCTCGTCACTTCCCATTAGGCTAATCGATCCGATATCGCCTTCATAGACTTCCCGGGCCAGCGTTCTGATCACGACATCTTTCGTCGGGAGGGCCATCACGAAGGCATAAAGGATACCGTCCTTGGTCGTGAAACGTATGTCTTCCTGGGAGTACGGTTTTTTATTCTCGCCCTGGCGTCCGGTCTTGATTTCGAGCGGACCTTCGCCATAGACTTTCCAGGGACGCGAACCGTAGATTCCCTCGCCGTTTATCTTCATGAAATCACCCACGGCGGATATATAAGCGGCTTGATTCGCCGGCAATGTGCCATCACCGCGCAGGGCCACATTGAGCATAACGATGCCATTCTTGCTTATCGCGTCTACTGCATTGCCGACCAAGACCGGGATACTCATTCGGTTCACGGCCCCCTTGCGATAGAACCAGCCTCCGGAAACATCCGTCGCCCACATCCAGGGGTTGGGTTGGATGACGCCAGAACTGCCCCGTTCCAGGTTATAGGTAAAGGCAGCCCTGTTGGCCCGACCATCTTTGAAAGAGAGAACCACGCTCTGCTTGCCCTGGTTTTCCTTGCGATCACGGTTCAGAAAATCGGTGAACAACCTTAGCCCCAGATTCTTTCCGGTCTTCTCGGAGGGATAGGGGGAATCGTTGTTGAACATGTCCGGGTCGTACTTCTCGATCAGTTCCCAACAGCGGGCGTACCAATGCTCATTCCAACTGTCCTGAGAAGCATAGCCCCTGGGATCGAAATCCATATTGAAGAGCTTCCAGGCCAAGGTACCAGGCTTCTGGTATTGCCGGGCATCTTTGAAGAAGCGCGGAGACCAATAGAGATGCGTGGACACGCCGAATTTGAGACCGTGCTTATGGGCCGCCGCCTTCCACTCCTTGAGCGTATCGCGACGGGGTCCCATGTCCACGGCATTCCAGGGGTGGAACGAATCATACATATCAAAGTTGTCATGGTGCGTTGCCACCGGCATTATGAAGCGCGCGCCATTGTCCTTGAAAAACTTAACCAAGGCCTCCGGATCCCATTTTTCTGCCTTAAATTTTGGCACTAGATCTTCGTATCCAAATTCCTCGACCGGCCCATAGGTCTTCTCATGCCACTCATGCAATTTTCGCGTCATTTCGCTTTGTGGCGTGGGTGGTCCAGAAAAATCCTTGTCACCATACATCCGGCGACCATAGTGTGAGCCATCATTCGGACGATTCTCATCGATCGAGGAAGGCACACCCCAGTGCGTCCAGACACCGATTTTTCCATCGATTAACCATTCGGGAGGGTCATAATTCGCAGCCATCGACTCCCAGTTGGGCTCAATCTGTGCGGCAGGAACCATAGCAACGCAAAGCCCCGTAACAATCAACAATGCAATTCTCTTCATTTTCTTACTACTCCTTGGTTGTTAGTAAGCCGACCTTGGATAGGTCAACTGGGGCAATGCCCGTTTTCAGTGCGGGCGATCCGGGTTTGAATCTGAAGTCGCCATTTTCGGGATCCACGAAGAATGGATCCACAGACTGGCTATGGCGTCCACGCCGTAGCCTTGCTGTTTTCCCAGCATCGTTTTGCCCAACGCACGATCCGCTGCACAATAGTAGATGTTGAAATCCGTATCAGCATCCTTGGCCGCGGCCAATCCTTTTCACTATTCCACCCTCTTTGCTTCATTACGCAAGTCCAGACCCCAGGCAGGATGCTCAGGCAGGCTGGCATTGAACTCTGTAATGAGGCTTTGCTGGTACAGGCCTGAGTAGGTTTGGCTGAAGAACTTTTCAATGGCCTGATCACCCAAACGTTTCCAGCTCTCTGCTTCCTGACCTGGGATGATCGGATAAAACAATGCCCCAACCTTCTCTGCAGCCTTGTAGTCTCCTGGGGCATCACCGACCATCAAGACATGATCCTTTTCGTACTTTCCTTTGGCAGCCAAATCCAGGTGCTCTGCCTTAGTGCCCATTTCCTGGCTGGCGACCAACTGAATATAGGCATCCAGACCGTGCTCTCCCCATTCACGCTCCAGGGCCTCAAGGGGCGTACTCGAGCACACCATGATGTCGGCCCTGGGTTGAAGGCTTGCCAGACACTCATGGACACCTGGAATAGGAGGTATATCCCTGATAACTTCACGAACCATCTCATCCACGCGCAGGCTCCAGGTCAAGGCCTGTTCCAACTGGCGTTTGGCCTCGTCAGAGGCGGCTGCTTCGACCGCATCACGCAATCCCTGCATACTGAGCAGGCTGCTGGAATCCTTGACCTAAGCACTATAATGCGAGAAATCGGGAACCTTGAACCCCCGTTCCTTGACCATGGGATGCGAGGGTAAGAGTTCTTCCAGAATCCGCACAATGGTGATGTGCCTGTTTGATCCTCGGGTCTTGCTGTACAGATCAGCAAAAATCTTGCATTCGCGTGCTGCAGGGGCCACAGGCTGCAGGCCAAAGTACCCGATCATCATGGGGCAAAAGCACTCCTCCTGTTTAATGGCCATGTTGTCAAACACACAGCCATCCGAATCAACGCCCACGAAATACTCATTATTAGGTTTAAACTCGGTCAATCGAGATTTGCCATGCAATGTCATAAATACTGTTCCCTTGTTCTGTCATTCTCATCCCTATTTCTTCAACCTGTACATCTTGAAGTTGTCGACGGTCATGCGGTTGTTCACAGTCCTAACTCCAAACCATCCACCTGTGAAGGCTGCATAGTCAGCCACGTCACTAGAACCCATCCATCACTCGCATAGGCAATCCATTTGTCACCGCCAATGATTGGCCTCATCCCGTGAAACGGGTGTGGGTCTTGATATAGTCTGGATCGACTCTCACACCAAGCCCTGATCCAGAGGGAACCTTGATCACACCATCGATGCTTTCAAATTTCTCGGCCTTGCTTTCCACGGGAATCATCGTGCCATTGGCATCCTTTGTCTGGAACATCTTGAATTCGTGGTATTTGGCCGCAGCCGGACACACAGACACCATTTGCAGCATGTACACATAGCCCAAGCCGCCCCCCGAGATGTGCGGTGTAATGCTCAACCCGGCAGCCTTGGCCATGCGTGCCACCTTCATGGTGCGGATCATACCCCCAAAGTAGAACAGATCAGGCTGTACAATCTGGAAGACCTCATTGCTAATAAGATACCGGAAGGCGTGCATTCCGAACTCTTCCTCACCGCCGGCCATGGGAATATCCAGCGCGGCTTCCACCTGTTTCTGCTCCTCATACCAATCCCAGGGCAGAGGCTCCTCGTAGAAATGGTAGTTATGCTCTTCCAGGATCTTGCCAATACGAATGGCCTCCTTCACGGAATAGGACCCGTTACCATCGATCATGAGCACCATGTCATCACCAAACACCTCTCTCGCCAAACGAATGAGCTTTTCGGTGCGTCCCGGTGCGTTGTCCCTATCAGAGGCCAGATTGTCACCCAGTCCTGCACGCAGTTTGATGGCCTTGGCCTTGGTCTCCAAAGCATCCCGTTTCATCAAAGCCAGAGACTTTTCTGGTTCTAGTTTTCGAAGATTGGTGTAATGGTGCCCCAGGTAAATGGACACCTCCTGATTCAACATGTCACCGATCAAGAGCCCTGCGGGCTTGTTTGCAATATTGCCCAGCATATCGAGAATGGCGAACTCCAGCATGGCAAGCTGCACACAGAATGGTACGCCCTGTGATTTCACATTCGTTTCCGACACCCTGTAAATCAGTTGGTCCAGGTCACGTGCATCCTTGCCAACAAAGGCCGGAACCAGTCGATTCACAAATATGGGATAACTATGCCTGGCAATAAACGGGTGACCAATTGACAGGCCCTCTGCCCCATCTTTTGAACGCACCCGGCAAATGAAGTTATCCCTATCTCGCAGCACCTCCACAGATTCGATCATCACCGGAAACCGAAACAGCTCCCGCTTCAGAACCGGTTGCTGGAGCACTCTATCGAGTGTCGCGTAATCCGTGTTGGCGGGCCTGGCCCCTTGGGCGGAACGGCCCGATATCAAAGTTGAAGCACCACTGGCAATCGCTGCTGACATAAGAAAGTGTCGTCGGTTCGTTTTCATAGTATTCCCTTTATTGACTCCAACTGGTTTTATACGCTTGTGCCTCTGTTTCGTATCCCTGCGCCCCTGTTCAGTAAATCCTATTTCCCGAGCCTA
>DQCG01000688.1 GCA_003533825.1 Phycisphaerales bacterium | reverse complement strand
TAGTGACGCCGTAAGGCGTTAATTGAAATGTTCTTACGAGCACACTACAAACCACGCTGCGCGATTCCGTGAATTACTCGCAATGAGTGGAATCCGCTGGCGCGGATGGTGTTCTGATAGATCCCTCGGCTTCGCTCGGGATGACAGAAAGGGGAATCGGGATGACGCAAACTGGAGTCGGGATGACAATAAAGCCCACCCTGCTATTAATAGATTGGAGGCGAGTTTGGTGCGAGTAGCGTTGGGGCAATTTAATGCGGTTGTAGGTGATTTGGCCGGCAACGCTGAGAAGATGCGGCAAATTTATGCCCAGGCCGTTAAGGCGGATGTAGATTTGCTGGTCTTTCCGGAATTGGCCATTTGCGGTTATCCGCCGGAAGATTTACTTTATAAACGGCATTTTTTAAGAGACTGCAAGCTTACCCTTGAAAAACTCGCTGCTGATTGCCCGGAGATAACTGTTGTGGCGGGTTTTGTCGAAAGGGATGAGCCTTACAGTTACAATTCTGCTGCGGTATTACAGGGCGGCGCAATAAGTAAAATTTATCGAAAAGGCTTACTGCCGAATTATGGTGTGTTCGATGAACGAAGATATTTCCAGCCCGGCTCCGAACCGCTTCTCATCAATGCCGGCGGCCTGAATGTTGCTATCACAATCTGCGCCGATATTTGGGAAGACAAATGGCTGGCCAATTTCCTCAGGGATGCCGGTCAAATCCAGATGATTGTCAATATTTCGGCCTCGCCGTTTCATACGGGCAAGATTAAAGCAAGAGAGCAGGTGGTCAACGCGTGTGCGAAAGAATTAAATTGTGCTCTGGCATACTGCAATCTCGTCGGCGGTCAGGATGAATTGGTTTTTGACGGCAGAAGTATTTTTGCGGACTCGACCGGCAGGATTGTTGCCAAAGCAAAAGCATTTGACGAGGATTTGATCATCGCCGATGTTGTTCCGACGACAAACGGCACTGTGCAAATCAAGCCGGCGCAGCCTGCCGCCCGGCAGCCGAGTGATCCTGTTGATGAAATTTATCAGGCACTGCTGCTTGGAACGAGGGATTATGCAAGCAAAAATGGTTTTAAGAAGCTGCTGCTCGGCCTGAGCGGCGGTATCGATTCGTCGGTTACGGCAGCGATTGCCGTAGCAGCATTGGGCGCCGAAAATGTTATCGGCATCAGCATGCCGTCCGAATTCAACAGCCCCGAGACGATTGGCGACGCCGAGAAGCTTGCGAAAAATCTGGGCATCGAGTTTCACACAATCCCGATCGGGCCGGTCCTCAATCAGTTCCACCAGTCGCTTTTAACTATCGAAGGCTGGAACGATGATGGGATTGCGTACGAGAATTTGCAGGCGAGAATTCGCGGCTGTATCCTTATGTCGCTGAGCAACCGGTTCGGCTCGCTCGTGCTGACGACCGGCAACAAGAGCGAAACGGCGGTCGGGTACTCGACCCTTTACGGTGATACCGCCGGCGGCTTCGGAGTGATAAAAGACGTTCCGAAAACGACCGTTTACGAACTGGCCAGGCATATCAACAAGATAGGCGGGCGCCAAATCATACCGGAAGATGTAATAACCAGGCCGCCGAGTGCCGAGCTAAGGCCGGACCAGAAGGACAGCGACTCACTACCCGAATACGACCTGCTCGACAGAATTCTCAAAGGTTATGTCGAAGAAGATAAATCCATCGCAGAACTCGTCGGGCAGGGTTTGCCGGAGGACGTAGTCATCAGGGTTGTTCGAATGGTCGACCGGAACGAGTACAAGAGAAGGCTGTCGCCGCCGGGAATAAAAATCACGCCAAAGGCATTCGGCAAGGACCGGCGATTACCGATTACGAATCGTTACGTCGATTGTAAGGGTGCACGTTAAATCTACAGGTTCGCCTTTTTCCACCGTTCATTCGAAAAGATTGATCGAACCTGGTCGCGCTCTACGAGAGGGCGTTTTGTAAATACTATCTTCCGGCGAGGGCTTCCGCAATTGCTCTTCCGAATTGTAATGCGGCCGGAGGCCCGGTGGCGGTTATGATCATTCTTTCCCGCTCAACGGGGAAACCGGTATATATGGCACCGGCTTGTACGAGTATGTCTCGTTCGGACAGATAGCTCGTTGCCCGGATACCGGCGAGCACGTTCGCATTGGCCAAAATCGTCGGGGCCACGCCAATTGCGGCAAGGACCTTTCCCTTACGCACTGTCTCTCGTATCATGTTTGTCGTAGCAGGGCTTCGAACATATTCGGCTGCTCCCGGGCCGCCTATAAAGATTATCGCATCGTAGTCGTCGACTTTCAATCGGTTCACGGGAATACTTGCCTCGGCCACGTTCCCGAGTGTACCTCGTATTGGGCCGGTTTTTGTGCTTGCGATAACTGTTTGAACCTGTGCGGCGTCGAGCACACGCTTTGTTTCAAAGAGTTCCTCATCGCGGAAATTCTGACTGCCGATTATTAATGCGGCTTTTTTTCCTGCTGCACCGGCTTGATCTGCGGCGGCTTCTGTCGTACCCGTTCCTGCCGGGTAGCCGACACTAATTATATAAAGCGGCTCCAGGTCTCTTCGAAGATTGCAGACCTTGCGGACTTCCTTTGTATTAAAACCTCCGACTGTTACGGATCCCAGACCTAAACAGACAGCCTGCAACTGTATATTCTGGGCGATGTGTCCGGCTTCCATGTGCATGTATGTTCGGGCCTTGTCCTTGTATCGGTCGGTCAGCTTTCTCACAGCGCCGGCAACGATAATATCACAACCGGCGCTGGCCACCGATTCGGCCATTGAAGCGGCTACCGCCAGATTGTTGCGAATATCCTGATTCCCAAGCTGCATCAGACTGTGATCGAACGGGCGATAAACAAACAGGCCCTCCGGCATGGCAAAAAGCAGCTCTATGGGATATATCGCTCCTGCCGAGGGTGCCGTTCGCAGGCCCCTTTGCGGCTCTGTTATGCCCTGGCCGGCCCAGGCTAACTGGCTTATCTGTGAGCGTTTGAGCGGTTCAGTACTGAACTGTCGTACAGATCGTCGCTTGACTAATGCCTCCTCGAGACTGACCGGCCCTTTCAAATTGGGATCCGTGAGCTGGATTATCATTCGTGGCGTTCGGGATCTGCTGCGCCCGAGACAAAGCGTTGCGAAACAAGCTAAAACTATTGCGAGAATTGTTAAGCGTTTCATTTTCTTAATCCTCCGAAACAGGTTTTTGAAGCTTCAACTCGTTATCATTATCTTTATATTATACACTCAATTCCGGATTTCCCAGATTAAACTTTATTTTTAGGGCGTAACTTCGTATATTTTTCCACGCATCGGTTACTATTCCGGGTCAAACGGTTATGATCCTGGCGGGGTATCTGATTGTTCCGGGCATTTTTGGCCTGGAATTAACGAGGAGTAAAGCGGTCCGGCGCAGCTTTGCTTTTGCGAGGCAAAAGGGTGGGGAACCCGGATTTTCGCTAAATTATCCGTTTATGCTGTTAAAATTAATTGCAGGTTCGATGATGAATAAAATTTATATCAATGTACTTTTGTTATTTGTGCTTTTTCCATTGACCGAATCAGAATGCTGCAAGGCCCGCGAGGTCGTTTCGGTAGGGCGATGGGCCTGCTTTGAAGCATCGGTGGAGAATGAAAAAAAATATGAGGATCCATATACTGATGTGGCATTGGATGTTACTTATGAGAGTTCGGATGGCAAGGTAGTGAAGTTCCGGGGATTCTACGATGGCGGCCGGACATGGAAGATTCGGTTTATGCCCGACCGGATCGGCACCTGGAAATACGATGCCGTTTTCTCGGACGGCTCGACGGGGATCATTGGAACGTTCGAATGTGTTCGATCCGATATTCCCGGTATGATTTCCCGGGACCGGACCAATCCGCAGTGGTTCGGCTATAAGGGGGGCGAGCATCTTTTGATTCGCAGTTTTCATGTGGGCGATCGTTTTTTTGCCGAAAACTGGCCGGCTTCGAAGCGCAAAGAATTTCTGGACTGGTTCCAGAAGCAAGGCTACAACATGCTCTCCGTGGCCAGCCACTACCTGAACCGGGATGTAAAAGGCCGCGGTCGCGGCTGGAGGACACCCGATCTCTGGCCGCTGAACGCCGCGGAATATCAAAAGATGGAAGCCATATTAGATGACCTGGCTGAACGCAGAATAATTGTCTATCCCTTTGCCGGTTTCTTCGGACAGAGTTCCGATTTTCCTGTGAATCACCGGCAGCAAACCGAATACCTCAAATATACCATGGCCCGTCTGGGGGCGTATTGGAACATTCTTTTTAATGTGGCGGGGCCCGAGCCAAAGATAAAACCGAATGAGTTCCAAAACGCCATGACGGCGGCCGATATCAATCGCCTCGGTAGCGAGATCGGCAGGCTGGATATATTTGGGCATCCTGTCTCGATTCATAACCCAGGCGGAGACGACCCGTTCAGGGACGAGGATTGGCTCTCTTTCGTGACGCTGCAGGGCTGGAAAGGGACGAACTTCTCTGACATTCACAGGGGCTTATTGAAAAACCATCATCGTGCCAAGCCCCTTTATGCCCAGGAAGTATTCTGGCCCGGCAACAAATACCATGATATACGGAGTGACGTTGATATTCGCAAAAAGGCGTTTGTCATAATCACGTCGGGCGCGGCGATCAATTTCGCGGATATGGACGGAGAATCGTCCTCGGGTTTTAGCGGGAGTATGGAAATGACCGACAGGAATCAAACCCGTCACGATATCGTTAAGAAGGTTTGGGATTTCTTTGAGACGATTCCGTTCTATCGCATGAGTCCCAAGCAGAGGATCTTGGATAGCGGCTTTTGTCTCGCGGAAGAAGGCAGGTGCTATCTGGTATATCTTCTCAGTGGTGGTTCGTTAAATGTTTCAGTGGTAGCCGGATCGTACAAGGTAACGTGGATAAATGCACAAAACACCTCGGATAGGCGATATGCTGGAATGACAAATAACGGCAGAAATCTCTCTGCCCCGGATGACGGCGATGACTGGCTGTTGTTCTTAACTGCAGAGAATATGAGCTGTTCCGGCTCGTTAACTCACCAGTGACACAGGCTTACCGGACGAGAGTTTTTATAGGTGGTTTCTATGACTTTAACGCGACAACAGAAGATAGCGACATTCGTATTGGCTATTTACTGGCCGGCTCTATTTATCCTGACACACATACCTATACCGGGCGTGATTCAAGAGGCGGATGTCTCAGATAAAAGCCTTCACTTTTTGGCGTATTTGATTTTGGCTTTTCTGCTGCGGGCTGCTGTTAGTGGCGAGCAGAAAGTGAGCTGGCGCAAAGCTGCGCCATGGTTGGTGTTATTTGTGATAGTTGTGTATGGGATTCTTGACGAGTGGCTTCAGAGCTATGTGGTGGGACGCAGTTCTGATATTCGGGATTTTTTTGCGGATATGGTGGGTACGTTTGTGTGCCTGATTCTTTGCTCGTTTCTTGCGTTTTGGTCTGCGGGTCTTATAGTTACGGCTACTGTCATCTTCAGCACAAAGAATATCGAGCAGGCAAATTTGGCCGAGCTGCTGCCCGTTACGAATGCCGTGTTTCATCTATTTGCTTATGCAATTTTGACGGTTATGTGGATTCGATGCACGCATCTTTTTCTGGCTGTGAAAGCTCACCAGACTAAATGGCTGATACCGGCATTAGCGGGACCGACCGGTTTTCTGTTATTTGTCAAATTATTTTCCGTCATCGTCGGTAAAGATATCACACTTTCGGACACGATCATCTCCTTCGGAGCGATTACGACAGTCGTTACGGCGTATTACCTGAGATCTTCATTTCAAAAAAAACAAAGCGCGGAAAACGGAAACTTTGAACCTTAGTCCGGGGCCTTTCCGGGATTTTTCTTGAAAGGCCTGTACAGCGGGTCTCCGATCAGGAGCAATTGCCACGAATTAAATGGTTTTGTTTTGTAATATGTCTCGACAAGACAGTTGCCTTCGTACAGCTTGGGGAAGAATGCTCTTGGTTCCGGAAATGAATGAAGATACGGCTCACTAACCGGGCCTAACGTAGCAGTGATACCGTCTCTGAGCATGGCCGGGCACCATTGGGTGCTGTTGGGATCTCGAAGGCTGACGGCTTCGAAGCTTGCGATATGATACCCGACCGCGCCGTCGACAAACTCGAACGCATCGACATATTTTTTCAGACTGTACCAGCCGCAGTAAATGGCTGTTTGGGGGCAGGTATCAGGTGCGAAAAGCTGTGGCGCTCGCTCTTCTCTAACTGTGAGTTCTGTGTGCGCTTTTGTGAACGCCGCCAAATTGCGCAGAGACTGGTCATAATGACCGTATAAATCCCCTCTTGCAATACCCCGTGAGTCGATGTAAGCGAAGCCTTTGAGTCCCGTCTTTTCCGCCGCTATTGCTTTGTCGACAAGGCCTGTGGCGATTTGTTCGCTCGGCCCATCGAGCCGGCTGACCATCAGCGTTCGAAAACCCAGGCCCAGTGCGTCATTCTTCAGCATATTAGGCTGCCAGCGGTACAGCTCGTAAGACTCGTATAATACCATCGATAGCTCGCTGTCGACCGAAGCGCGTGTTTCTTTGCCGTTGATGCGATCGATTTGGAGCTGCAAAATGGCCAGTCGGCGGCTGCTCTGTTTACCCCTGGCCGAGTCGGCCGCACCGTTCTGCTTTAATTGTTCATTCTTCTTTTTTTCCTGCTCGGCCGATTCCTGTAATTCGCTAAGTTTGTTCTCCTGTTTCGGTAAGGGGCCTCGTCCGCCTACTTTTATCGGCACGCCATAAGTCGTAAGCAGGCATTTGATTTTCCCGAGGAGTTTATCATTGGAGAATTTCTCGCGGATCGGCTCTGCAAGCTGCTTTTCATAATCTTTCCTGCTAATCGTATCCTCGAGTTTTGTACCTAAGGACAAATCGAGAATATATTTGTCCGGCACCCCGCGCTTGCTACAATAGTACCGGGCAATCCGCATGGATTCGGCACTGTCCTTGTTCGCTATGACTAAGATTTCATCGGGCTCCAGCGCGGAGGCTACCTCGCAGCAGACCAGGGCGAGCAATATCGTAGTGCAGGTTCTAATCAACATTTTCGATGCGAAGTCAGGGAACTCCAATATTATTCCGGTCCGTAGGACCTGTAAGGCAGATCGATGGGATAATCCCTGATCACTTCGGTATAATCGTCAAGCCAATAGGCTGCCGGATTACTCGCCAGGGCCAGAAAGCGCCCGCTATCGGCATCTTCGGCGGCCCTGTGATATTTGAAATAGACGTAATCTTGCGTCCTGCCGATGATTTCGATCTTGCCGGTCGAATGTGACATGACAAACCGGACGCGCTTTGCCAGCCCGGAAACAAGAGCTTTTGCCTGCTCGACAATCTCGTACCCCTGCTCGATCGGGATTGTAAAGGCTTTATTGCCCAGTGCCGGACGACACTGGAAGATATAGTACGGGACGGCGCCGATAAAGGATAATTTGGCCAGCAACTCCGCCAGGACATTGGGATTGTCGTTGACGCCCCTGATAAGCGGCATCTGGTTGGCTATCAGCGCGCCGGCTTGTTGCAACAGGCCGACCGCCTTGACCGCCAGATTTGTCAATTCCCGCGGATGGATGAAGTGAGTCATAATATAAATTTTCTTTTGCTTGGTGCTGTACTTTTTTATTATCTCAGGCAGAGCTGTTTCTCCGACAATCCGGGATGGATTGAAAGCCGGTATCTTTGTCCCGATGCGAATTATCTGTACGTGTTCGATGTCCCTCAGTTTCCGGATAATATTCTCGAGTTTTGAAGGTTTGAGAACAAACGGGTCCCCTCCGGTCAAAAGCACGTTGGTAATCTCGGAATGCCGCTTTATATATTTTATCGCCGCCGGAAGGTCTCGCAAATATTCGTTCTGCGGGTTTATGAAGACACGCTTGCGGAAACAATAACGGCAGATCCCGTCACAAACATTGCTGACCAGCAGCAGCGCCGTGGAAGGATATTTATGTTCGAGTCCGGGCATCACGCAGTAGGTTTTCTCATCAGACGGATCGAGCCTGCCCCATTCGTCAAGCTCCTGCGGGCTCGGGATAATCAGCGTCCGGATCGGATCGTTAGGGTCGTTCCAATCGATAAGCGACAAATAATAGTCATTGCTCCGGAAGGCGAACTCGTCGGTCACCTGCTTTAACTCGGATTTTTCGGCCTGGCTCAATTGCTCTAACTGTTCTATTTTTGTCAGATATTTCATGTTTATAATGTTCCTTGACAGCCCGCTATCGGCGGGTATTGGGTATTCAAAGTTTCACGCCTCGAGTGGATTCGGTTTGCGAGTATCTTTTTTCATATATGCCCTTTCGGTTGAAGACGTGGGCAACGGTCGCTAATACGATCCTCACGTCGGCCATAAAGCTCGTTGTTTCCACATATTTAACATCGAGTTCGAGTTTTTCTTCTCGCGTTATTTCTCCCCGCCCGGATATTTGTGCCAGGCCCGTCAGGCCGGGCTTAACGAGCAGCCGCTTTTTCTGTCGTTCGCTCCACTCGGATATCTGCGACAGGTACAACGGTCGGGGCCCAACAATGCTCATATCTCCTCTTAATATATTATACAATTGCGGCAGTTCGTCAAGGGAATATTCGCGCAGAATTCTTCCGATTCTTGTGAGCCGGGGGTCCCCGCCGGATTTTGGACTCGGCCCGAAGGGTTCGGCATCGATTCTCATAGTGCGAAACTTGTAAAAAACGAACGGCTTGCCGTTTTTGCCCGCCCTTTGTTGCTTGAAAACGGCAGGCCCTCTGCTGCCTACCTTTACCGCTATTGCAATCAGCAGCAAAACCGGCCAGAGAATGATCAATACTGATAGTGATATGATAATATCAAGTCCGCGTTTTAGAATCTTGAAACAATTCATACAAAAAAGTTTACACGAATCAAACCTCCACGTCAATGCTGCGGCAATTCGTCCAGGGCTACCGCATCTAATTTT
>DQCG01000066.1:2190-8979 GCA_003533825.1 Phycisphaerales bacterium | reverse complement strand
CCGCTCTGGCGCACGGGCTGAAAAGACAATCCAACGGAAGCCGGAATTACCTTTTTTAACAAGCTATCAGATATTTGTACCACGGATGTCGTGCCAGCGGGATAACGCACGGCGGTCAGGTTTCCGTACCTGTTCGCCCACATCTTCCGGCCGGCTTCGNNCTTCGAGCGTGACAAACGCCTTCGGTGCACCGCGATATTTATCCCAATAATCCTCGTCTTTCTGCCGTATCTTATCGAGATCGATAGGAATGCTCGAATCCCAGTCCCTGCAGTTATCGACATCCGCCAGTCCAGGGAAATCCGGCATGAAATCCGGATCGACAGCCGGGCTGGCCATCGGAAGAATCTTCCTGACCCGGAAATTATCTGTCTGCTCCAGCAGTTTCCTCATCTGCGTCAGAGTAAAATAGCGAAGCTCGATAATGTCGCCGACTTTAGCGCCAAGGTCGTCGGCAGCCCACCGAGTTATAATAATTTCATCATCCCGCATCTCCAACGGGATTACACTGCCTGCATCCGGTGAACGTCCCATCGCCGTGACCATCGAATACGGCGTCGCTTTATCGCCAAGGCGAAGCTCGTTGACGAAATACGTCATGATTCCAACGGCACTGTCGCCTACACTAACTGCAACCTCGGACAGTGACTCATCGATAAATATCCGCCTGCTCCGGATCTCAAGGTCATCCTGCTCGTCTAATCTGCGAAGCTTAAGACCGGCATCGGCGAGCTGCCAGCGCTTCTTTATCGCCTTGTTTGCGTTTTCAAGATTAAGGTTTCCTTCCGGATTCTCAGCAATTAAAAGTACGTTGGCCTGTCCATCCCGGCCGAGCTTTTCCTGCATCCAGTCCAACGGCACAAAAGCATTCAGCGGCGCGACCTGATTGGCGCGCAAGCTGAAACGGCCAAATTCCAACTCCGCAGCAACCGCCTGAACTGTAAGTCGAAAAGCAACAGATAAATCCGAATCAGGCGAGACCGGCAAGTCGCGCGACATTACGCTCGGTTTTTCAATCCTGAGCAGCACTTCATCCCCCGCGGCGACCTTTAATCTTGCCGCGAGTTGTTCGTTCAGGACAACGCCCTGCTTACCGTGATCCCCAAAGGGATTTTTACCTTCTCCGACGGTAAAGAAGCGTTCGTCCACGCCGAGCACCTCAATTCTATTGGCACGTCGTTGATCGCCGCCGTCGGCTATAATTCCCCTTACGTACAGCACTGGAGCCGTTGAAGTGTTGAGTTCATCAGCCAGCTCATCAGCCAATCCGGCCGTGAAGAATCTGTTCTGCGGGACAAGTGCAAGCTGAGTCTCGCCAAGGCGGGCTTTCACCATCATTCTCAGGCTGTGCCGTACTGAATCCCCGACGACCAGCGCACCGGTCAAAATCGCGGTGCTTGCCACGACGGCCAGCAAAACGCCGAGGTTCGTCCTCCAGTAGAAACCGAGGCTTCGCTTGGCAAGTCGCCAGAGACTCATCGCCGACTCCTGTCTTTTAATAGGCCGTCGCTCAACTCCATGACCCGCCCCATGCGTTCGGCGAGCCTGAGCGAATGTGTCACCACAACCAGTGTAACCTTTTCGCTGCCATTTAATTCAACCAGCAGATCGGCGATGTTTTCCGAAGAATCTTTATCCAGTGACCCGGTCGGCTCATCGGCGAGCAGCAGCTTGGGTTTGTTAATCAGTGCCCTGACGACCGCGACACGCTGCCGCTGTCCCCCGGACAACTCTCCCGGCCGATACAGTAGAAATCCCTCAAGCCCAACACGTTCAAGCAGATGCACCGCCCTTTCGCGGACTTCTTTAATCGAGGAACGTTTCTTGTCTGCAAGCGTCGGCACGAGAACATTTTCGAGCACCGTGCACTGCGGCAACAGATGGTGCAATTGAAAAACGAAGCCGATTTGTTTGTTGCGAATTCTCGCCAGCTCCGTCTCTGCCAGCCCGGCAAGGTCCCGACCATCAAACAGCACCTTCCCGC
This sequence comes from Phycisphaerales bacterium, assembly GCA_003533825.1. Lineage (GTDB taxonomy): Bacteria > Planctomycetota > Phycisphaerae > Sedimentisphaerales > Anaerobacaceae > JAFGPJ01. The sequence goes on along the minus strand of DQCG01000066.1, from coordinate 6,995 downwards.
CGGTCGGGCAATCCAATGCACCTATGATATTAAGCAATGTACTCTTGCCGCTTCCGGATGGGCCGACAATGACCAGAGACCGGCCCGGCTCGACCTTTAGCGTAATGTCTTTCAGGACAGAAAGACCCTGTTTATCCCCCGGAGAATCATATTTTTTTGCCACGTGGATGAGTTCAAGCATCATGATCCTTACACTTCTGGGCAATTTCTCCGTATATACGAACCATTTGCTCTGCGGTTTGCTCAATATTAAATTTTTTAGAAACTGCGGCCCTGCCCTGCTCTCCCAGCCGTTTTGTCTTATCCTTATCGAGCAATAAAGAGCCTATCGCGTCGGCCAGAGCCTCAACGTTATTCGGCTCACACAGCAGTCCCCCGCCGGTTATCTCTATCAGTTCCGGAAACACGCCGCTCGCCGGCTCTACTACCGGCACGCCGGCAGCAAGGGCTTCCAGCACATATAAGCCGTAAGCTACGGGCTGCTTTTCCGGCACCGACAGCACCGACAGGCTCCGCAGGAACGCCAGTCTGGCATCCCGGTCGAAATCCGGCAGAAACTCGACGTCGTCAATCACGCCGTGGGAGTGTAACTTTTGTCGAACCTTATTCAAAAATGCTTCGTCGTCGGATCTTTTGCCGCCGGAGATACGCAGCTTCGCATCTCTCAATTTTTCATTTTTCTTCAATTCGATAAAAGCATCCACCAATGTATCCAAACCCTTTTCAGGACACATACGGGAAAGATAGCCAATAGTTGGAACTTCCGGCCGGGCACCCTGAGATTCGTATCCATCCAGGGAAATGCCGGTATATACAACATGGACTCGATCCGGGCCGAGCTGCAGCCGCTGCCGCATTGCATCTGCATAGTATTTGCTCACGGCGACAAATGCATCTATATCGACCGCTCGTTCCGCGAGTACCTGCCAGGCCTGCTGCGAATATGGCTGTGCCAATCCATCCAGAAAACCGTCTTCGTCCTGGAGCAGACACACAACCGGCACGCCAAGTCTCTTCTTGATCGGTCCGGCGAGACCTGCCAGGAGGATATTGGACAGACAAATGATATCAGGTCGATTCTCCCGCGTATCCAGCCAATCGACAAGCCTGTCCAGCTCTTTTATCTGCCGGCCTTGTTCGCCTCGCAACATTGAGATCGTTGTCTCCCCTAAATCTCTCGCGCTTGTCATACCCGCCTTGCGGCCGATCCACCTTAGAAGCCCCGGCGAATCAAGCAGGCGGTCGAGCCAGCGTGGGGTTTTCCGGAAGAAGGCTGATTTCTGCTGGAGATATACATTGAGACCACCGAAAAAAATAGGGGCGATGCCGGCCGAACCGGTTTGCTCAACCGACAAAGGCAGGTATAGTGGAATCATCAGGACGTCATGCCCCAGCTTCAGCACAGCCTTGGCAAGAGCGGCGTCACGCAGACAGTTCTCGCAATAGAAGCTATCCCCGGCACTCGGTGTAATCTGAACAATTCTCATACATTTCCGCTTTAATTATCGTTTCGAGCCGAATGCATACACGTAACCGTCGTCACAGCCGACAACAACCATTCCCCTGGCTACGGCCGGAGAAGACGTTATCGGCTGGCCGATCTCATACGACCAGACCTTGCTTCCGTCCGAAAGCCGTATGACATAAAGCCGCCCGTCTTCCGAGCCCACCACTACTTTGTCGCCGCAGATAACCGGCGAGCTGTCCACCTCACCCAGCGCCTGGAATGTCCAGACAACTTTCCCGTCATCACGGCCTACACAATGCACGCGTTCGTCACGCCCCCCGAAGACAACAACACTCTCGCCGACGGCCGGTGAAGAGAAAAACGGCGCATCGCTGCCCTTATATTCCCAAACAACTTTCCCGGCGGCAACATCGGCCTTCATAAAGACGTTGTCATAATTGCCGATATAGACCTGGCCGTCGAGAAATGCCGCGGATGCCGCAATATACGAGCCGCTGTCAATTTCCGCCACCTTAGAGCCGTCAGTCAGGGACACGACGTGAATCATCGCATCGCAGCCGCCGAAAGCGGCCTTGCGGTCATCAACCGCAGGGGAGCCGTTTATGTAGTTATCCGTTTCATAGGTCCACAGGATATTGCCGTTTGTCGAATCCACACAATGAAGCATGTTATCGTAGCTGCCGACAAGTATCCATAACTGCTGCCCGTCCGGCGAAAGGGTCCAGTTGGCAGCCCCGGGAATCTGTCCATCCGTTTCATACTTCCACTTGAGCGAGCCGTTTCCCGCATCAAGCGCGTAGAGGAAGCCGTCCAGCGAGCCTACGAAGACTGTTTCCCCGACGACACAGGGTGCAGCCTCAACAGCGTCGGTTGTTTTGTACGCCCAGACCTTTTGCCCGCTTTCGAGGTCAATAGCGTAAATATTCTCGTCGGATGAACCTATAAAAACGAGGCCGTCAACGATTGCCGGCGACGATTTAATCGAGTCGTTCGTTTTGAATTTCCAAACGACCGTGAGTTCGTCAGGCAGCGTTCCCGACGCCCTGCCCGAAAGGCTCTGTCCGCCACGGAACATCGGCCAACTGCTTCCATCGTCAATGGTGACTTTCGGCCGCACGGGCTCCGGAACTGCCGGTTCGTCGCCGGATTCGGGCCGGTTGATAACCACCACTACTAAAAGCACACACACCGCAACGGTAACAGCAATTGCCAAAATCGTTCTTTTAACAACTTTCATGGCAATTATGATAACGTATTAACCGAATGCAGGCAACAGAACTTCTAAACGTGGCAGAATTTGATGATAAAGGTGGATTTTCAACAGGCAAATAAGGCCGGGTATGGAATCTTGAATTTGAGGTATATTACCGGATCGCCGTGACGATTTCTTATCCTGAAACGAGGGTATCGGCTGTGTACTGGGTTCTCGCTTCTGCAATGAGCTTGAGCATCTGGTCGGCCTGGGTCTGAATGTTGGGATCAGAATTTGTTACTCTCGAGTTCCATTTGCTGTATTCTTTATTGAGGTGTGTCCGAACCCTCTCTTTGCTCATATCCGAAGTAATCCCAAGAATGGACTCTACATCCCTGACTTCATGCATATCGACCGGGAGGACTTTATCCATCATAATTCGAAATCTCTCAGGGTCAACTTCGAGCCAGTCTGCCATGTCTTTTAATATAGCTAATTCTTCGGCGGCAGCGGAGCCTTTCGCCTGTGCTACATACAAGCAAAGCTCCAGGATGTCGTATCGCTGGGCAACCGGCGCGATTACAACAATTTCCTCACAAATCTCAGAAGTGTCCAGTTTGTTCCCACCGCGGAAAAAGGCAATGGTATTTTCAAGAGCCTTGTCAAGTTTGCGTTCATCATTATCCGACACCTGCCCGGAATTTTCCAAAATATTGTCTCTCGCCCAGTTTTTTATCAGCTCAACCTCACAGTCATAAAGTTTGTTGTCGGCGGCACTGACAGCGAACGCGAGTGCAACCGCCAGGATATTCGTCCGCTCCATATTTTCCTGCAGGTTCAAATAGCCGAAGGAAGGATTTTCGCAGGTAAATGAACATTTTGCGCTGGCAAGCTCTTCGCCGCTATCGGCTGATAATACCGATGTTATGAATTGAAGGTTTCTATTTCCTTTGCGAGGGAATAGAAACCAATCGAAACGAAGCTGTGCAATGGTGGTCCAGTCCGAGAGCGTGGTGACCTTCTGTGGAAGTTTGCCGAGCTCTGCTCTGTATTGAAACGCAGAAGGATCCGGCCCGCCCGGCGACGACCATTGCGGAACATTGGCCTGCACGACTTTAGCGCCGGACTCTCCATCCGTGACATCCACGATTGAAATCTGCAAAATCGTGTCGCGCATATCATTCTCTACATGAATTGTCCCGCAAATGTCCACACTAAGAGTATCAAAAACAGCGGTATCTTCCATCAGCTTTGTCCACCGCACCCGGCAATTCAAAGCATTCATATCGATCAGCGGGGAAGGTTCCGGAAGCCGTTCACGCTCTGCTTCAGGAAAGAAGCGCAATTTAATATAGTCAATCAGCCTGGAAAAGCTTAGTTTGTCAGCCAAATTTTTCAATACGACCGGATCAACCAACTCCATAAGTTTAGACCTGCAGCTCAGGATTCCAAACCTGAGGCGTTTTGCCAGTTCTGTCAGGCCGGAGCGACTGAAAAAACCGGGAAAAAATACTGCCACAGTTGCCGCCAGTATAATCGAAACTGGAATCAGAAATCTGATCATCTACACACTCGCACATATTGTTACTCAACTTTTGACCTGCCAACGGCAGACAGTTCCTTACCCTTGCCTTTCTTGGCGCTCTCGGACATTTTGCCTTCCTTGTCCAGGGAAAGATCGACTTCGAGCACTCTGCCTGATTCCTGGTCTTCGAACTTGCAGTGCATTCTCTGGTTCATATCATAGCTGTAAGTGACTTTGATCGGGCAACCGGCATCCCTGTCCGGCGGCAGCTCGAATTTATACGTCGAAATCGTATTGACGAACTCGACATCGTTGCCCTCTCCCTGCGTAATGGTCACCTCGACTTCCGTCTGACCGTCGGTAAGGGTATAGAACACCTGTGACGCTTCGCACGGCAATGGTGTATTTTTCTTCAAAATGATCCGATTCTCAATTACACGCCGGCCTGTTTCCTTATCAATCGGGGCACAAATAGTGCCGTAGCTGTGATTGCAGACATCAGTCAGGTTGATGTCGCTCAAGCCGCTCGAAATACCCGCCGGCACCGCATCCGGCTTCTCTCTGAGCATCGTCAATCCCGCGTGCAGAGCGGCACCAAGTCCAACACATTCATCTACATT
>DQCG01000066.1:1907-2083 GCA_003533825.1 Phycisphaerales bacterium | reverse complement strand
ACCAGGATATCCGCACGGTCTATCAACGGAGAAATAGCCTTTTCAAACATCTCGCGGGTTACTTCCACCCTCATATTGCCCGCCGGGCCGTAGAGCATCTTTTTCGCGACTTTGCGACGCGACAAAGTCCTTTTAATATCCTCGGCTTCATCTTCATACTTTGCTCTATCCTCATC
>DQCG01000066.1:1634-1780 GCA_003533825.1 Phycisphaerales bacterium | reverse complement strand
ATAGCGACATCAAACGTTCCTCCACCAAGGTCATAGACCAGGATCTTTCCGGAAACTTCACGTGTGGTGGCATAATACAGAGCGGCAGCCACGGGCTCATTGACGATACCAATCACATTCAGACCGGCTTTCGTTCCTGCATCCAT
>DQCG01000066.1:0-1554 GCA_003533825.1 Phycisphaerales bacterium | reverse complement strand
GTCCAGTCCTTCGAGTCAATATTCTTGTGATAATTCGCATCTCCCATATGCCGCTTGATCCAGCGAACCGATCTTTCAGCATTTAGATGTCGTGAATTAATCGCTTCAATGCCTACCCGGACCATATCAGAGTTCTCTTCATCAAAGAAAATCGCAGATGGTGTGAGTCTTTCACCATCAGCATTTGGGATTATCTCCGGCTTGCCGATGACGTTAAGAATCGCTAATGCCGAGAAAGTCGTGCCGAGATCTATTCCCACTATATTAGTCATTTTACACCCCCTATATTGTGGTTCGATAAACCTATTCACGGTTCAATCATCAAGCAAACAGCTTGACCTGAGCTGGGCGAACCACCTTGACGTTTCCTTCGTTAATAAAATATTGATAGCCTGGTCTAATAATATTCGCTATTTTACCAGCCTGTTTCGGGTTATTACTGTCTTGCTTGTCTTTAACCGCTTCGGCGTACTTTTCCTGCCCTCGATACTCACTATGTATTTCCGGCTCATATTGCTCGATGCCGCTCGACTCCAGAGCAAAGATCAACTCATCCCTTACTTCCTCAAGATGCGTTGCTTTGATGTCCTTTTCATTCATCTGGTTAATACGGCTTTCAAGATTGTCAATACAGCGGATGACTCGTAGGCAAAACGTCCTGATGATGTTCCAGTCATAACCATCTTGAAGCTTTTCCAGCCTGTCCTGCTGATTGGCCGCGTATTCACGAATGGCCGAGACCTGTTCGGTAAGCTCGTTAATAGCACTATTGAGTGGTTTCGCATGTTCACGGGTCTCTGAATCCTTTTTAACCGCCTTCGCAGCCGTCTTGACTCCTAAGGTTTTTTCATCGGAAAGCAGCCTGGTAATCTTCTCAGTATCATTCGAAACTTTCCCTTTCAGCGGCAATCGTTCAACAACCTTAGGCCTACTTTTGACCGGAACAGGACTTTTCGGGCCAGAACCGGCAATAATATCCAAATGTTTCTCAAGCCGGCTGTGCTCTTTGTGTGTTTTCTGTCCTCGCTCAAAATCTTTTGCACCGACAGATACGGATTTGCTGCTCTGTACTTTTTTGGGACCTGCCTGATTATCATCCTTGAATCCCCGTAAACGGGACACACATCTCATAAAAAAGCGAGTCGTCCCGAACAATAACCACCACGCATATATACTGCCCCCCATCGTTGTGCATACGATAGAGCTGGTCAGTACATACTCGTTCATTTCATTTCTTTCCTTGTATTTGCGAAGTTCTTCCTGCCAGCTCTCCCCGTACAGAATATCTGCAAAGGGATTAACAGAGGTTTCACCCGTAGCCAGTTTGTCCAGGTCGGCTTTGAGCCTTGCCTGCTGCCCTTGCAATAGTTGATCTTTTGTCTTGGGTTTGCCGTCTTTGTCCAGTACAAGCGGCAGTTCCGTTCTCTCATCCGGAGGCAACCGCAGCCACTCAGTATATTGCCTGATATAATCATCAGTCTCTGTGAAGCTGTAGGAAGCTACATTCTGCTGTTCCTTTTGCTTGCCTGTGATCATCCACCAAAACATGCCCGC
>DQCG01000224.1 GCA_003533825.1 Phycisphaerales bacterium | reverse complement strand
GGCGAACGTATCGGCGGCAGGGGGACTTCGATTTTTTCCTTTCATCCCATCAAGAACATCACAACCGGCGAAGGGGGTATGTTTTGCTCGGATGATCCGGAACTGGTTGGCCGCATTCGGACTCTGAAGTTTCACGGCCTTGGAGTGGATGCCTATGACCGGCAGACTCAGGGCAGGTCGCCTCAGGCCGAGGTGCTGGAACCGGGCTATAAATACAATATGACGGATATATCCGCTGTTTTGGGGATATGTCAACTGGCCCGCGTCGAAGAATTCAACAGCAAGCGGGCTGAGCTGGCCGGTATGTACCGCGAGCGCCTGGCGGAAATCGATGAAATAATGCCCCTTTCCGATCCTCCATATTTGATCAAACATGCCTGGCATCTCTTTATCGTGCGTTTAGATATCGACAAAGCGGGATTCACTTGTTATGATTTCATGCAGCAGTTGAAACAAAGGAATATCGGGACGGGTCTTCACTTTCGTGCCGTCCACCTTCAGAAATATTATAGAGAATCGATGGGTATGCGTCGTGGCATGCTGCCGAACACGGAGTGGAATTCGGACCGGATTTGTTCGCTTCCGCTTTTTCCCGATATGACGGCCGATGACATCGACGATGTGGCAGATGCGATAAAGAATATCTTGCAAAAGAAAAAATGAATTTTAGGATCCGGCTCCGAAAATAAGTTTCCCCCTCTGAGCCGGTTTCTGCCGGATCAATAAGTATGAAAAATATTCGCGACAACATTCCAGCTATAGTTTTCTGGCTTGTGGCAGCCTTCATTTTGTTATGGTATATCGGAGCAAGAGGTCTTTGGGCTGCGGAAGACCGCTGGGCCGAGATTGTCAGACAAATGCTCCTCACAGGAGATTATTTCCATCCAACTATCAACGGCACACCTTACTTCGATAAGCCTCTGCTGAGTTACTGGTTCATCGCTTTAGCAGCGGCCATAACCGGCCGTCTCGATGAGTGGACGATAAGGTTGCCGAGTGCCATAGCGGGTTTACTGGGTCTCTGGGCTACAATGAACCTGGGGAAAAGGCTCTGGTCGGCCGAACGTGCAAGAACTGCCGGCTGGATTCTTCTAACTACTTACGGCATGATATTCTGGTCCAGGACGGGTGAGGCGGACATGGAAAACATGACGGTTATAATCCTGGCGGTTGCATGGTACTGGGCCCGGCGGGACAAACCCGGATTTATCAGTTTTTTCGTCTTTTATGCTATCTGTTTTATTGGAGCCCAGACCAAAGGGCTGGCCGCAATAGCGGTGCCAATCCTTGTCGTGTTTCCCGATTTAGTAAGGCAAAAACGCTGGAAGGCCTATCTTTCGGTTTCTCATTTGATGGGAATGGTTGCAGGTCTTTCGCTGTACCTTGGCCCGCTTATATATGCGGAAATGACAAAGGAAGGGTATCAATCCAGCGGTCTGGGGCTGGCTTTCAGAGAGAATGTCGTGCGCTATTTTCAACCGTTCGACCATAAAGAGCCTTTTTACGTCTATTTCCACTATCTGCCTCAGTTGTTCTTCCCCTGGATTCCGTTGCTCGTGGCGGCTATCTGGGCGGCTTATGCACATTTCAAAAGGCTCGATTGGCCGAGTAAATGGCTTACGATTTCAAGCACCCTTATTTTCCTGTTCTTCACCATGTCCGGTTCGCGAAGGTCGTACTATATTCTGCCCATACTTCCCTTCTGTGCGCTGATGACTTCGCTCTATTTTGACTGGGAAAAAGAGGAGAAATGCCACCGGCAGGTTCTGAGGATCCAGACTGTGCTGCTCGGGATTATCGTGGCTATCGAGATATTAAGCCCGGCAATTTGGCCTGTTGTTAAAAATCGCACGGATTTTGAACCATCTAATGAGCTGATATTTGCCACAGTCTTTCTGGGTTTTATAGCCCTGGTGCCTCTGGTGCTGCAACGATTCCGCCCCGGCCTGCTCAGCCGCGTTACCGGTTCGGAGAAAAAATTGGCACCTTTAATTGTCATGTCTGCTATAATTATGGGCGGTTATCTGGACTGGCAGGAGAAAATTGTTGATAAATACCGCACCATGAAACCGTTCAGCATGGAGTTAAAAGCCAATCTCGGAGATATAACACCAGATAATATAGCTTTTTATCGCGATTTAACAGAAAAGGTGTTATTCTATATGGATCTGCCCGAACCTGTTCTTTTTATCAAAAATACAGAGCAGTTGAAGGAATTTTTAAATTCCGAGGCCGGGACAAAATTACTGATCTCACACGGCGATTATAAGAAGGAATTGCTTGATGCCTTCCCGGAAAGGGTGACGGAGAAGCCGACTTTCAAGGAGAAAATTAATCCATGGGAGAAAAAGAAAAAATACGAAGCATGGATAATCCGAAGCGGGCGGAAGTAGACCTGGTTCATCCAGGGAAGCCTTCTCATCGCTCCCGGTCCGGCAAATACTCGGTTGATTATGTTAAAACGGTAGCACCGAAGAAAGATATTCACGAATCGGCTCCGGACAGCGGCATATCGGAGAAGGCGCGAGACACCCTGTCTGTTTCACTTGTTATTCCGGTCTTCAATGAAGAGAAGAACCTTGAGGAACTCATTAGTCGGTGCCTGAAAACCTGCAATGAAATGGGAATATCTTTTGAAATCATTCTTGTGGATGACGGCAGTTCCGATGGTTCGTTGAAAGTCATCAACGAAGCCGTCTATAAGAACGAAGGAAAGATACTGGGAGTTCTTTTAAACCGCAACTATGGCCAGCATGCCGCCGTCATGGCCGGATTCGCCGAGTCCAGAGGGGATATGGTAGTTACCCTCGATGCCGACCTGCAGAATCCACCTGAGGAAGTTTTAAAACTGGTTCGTACTATGGAGGAAGGTTTCGATGTTGTCGGAACGGTGCGGGTGCCAAGACAAGACACGCTTTTCCGAAGAACGGCCTCTAATATCGTTAACAAGGTGGCGCAGAAGGCCACTGGTGTGAGGATGCACGATTACGGCTGTATGTTGCGTGCTTACAGGCGGCACGTTGTCGATGCAATGCTCCAGTGCCACGAACGAAGCACCTTCATTCCCATCCTGGCCAACAGTTTCGCCCGTAATGCGACGGAAATAGAGGTCGGCCATGCCGAGCGAACTGAGGGTGACTCGAAATACGGGCTATGGAAGCTGATCAACCTGCAGTTCGATCTGCTGACCAGCATGACAACGTTTCCTCTAAGGGTTTTGAGCGTGCTGGGCGGCGTGATATCTGCTGCGGGAGTGGGATTCGGAATCTTCTTATTGATTATGAGATTAGTCTATGGATCCGATTGGGCGGCAGAGGGTGTTTTTACGTTGTTTGCCATTCTCTTTATCTTCATCGGTGCTCAGTTCATAGGCATGGGGCTCCTTGGAGAATATATCGGCCGTATCTATGATGATGTCAGGGCACGGCCCCGATATTTTGTTCACCGGGTTGTCGGGCGAAAAACAGAAAAAGAATAGTAAATTTTATAGAAAACTTCAGAGGTTGCATAATGAAAGTAGTAGTCCTGGCTTATCACAACATCGGCTGTGAAGGCATCAATGCCCTGCTGCGAAACGGCTTTGATGTTGCCGCCGTTTTTACGCATAAGGACAACCAGAACGAGAATGTCTGGTTCAATTCCGTGGCAGAGCTGGCCGCATCGAAAAACATCCCGGTTTTTGCTCCCGAGAATATCAATCATCCGCTGTGGATCAGGAAGATCGAGGAATATAAGCCGGACGTTATTTTCTCCTTCTACTATAGAAACATAATCAAACAGTCCATCCTGAATATTCCGCCGGGAGGATGTCTTAACCTGCATGGTTCGCTTCTTCCGAAATATCGGGGACGGTGCCCGATTAACTGGGTGCTTGTCAACGGCGAGAAGGAAACGGGAGTTACACTGCATTACATGACACCCAAACCCGATGACGGCGACATCATCTGTCAAAAGAGTATTGCAATCACAGAAAACGATACAGCCATGTCCCTGCATGAAAAAGCGGCTCAGGCGGCGGCGATTATGCTCGACGAAGTCTTGCCGCGAATAAAGGATAGTACCGCCGCCCGCGAACCTCAGGATCATTCCATTGCGACATATTACGGCGGTCGCGGGCCGGAAGACGGCGAGATTGACTGGGCCATCGGTGCCGGGCAGGTAAGGAATCTGATCCGTGCCGTAACCCGGCCTTACCCCGGTGCTTTCAGCTATATTGTAAATCAAAAATGTGTGTTTTGGGCGGTTTCCGAAGAGCCTTACTCCGGCGAAGAATTGAATTCCGGCACCATCGTCTCCACAAATCCTCTGGTGGTCGTATGCGGCAAGGGTGCGGTGCGCGTGGATTACGGCCAGGCGGATAACGGCCTCTATATGACCGGCACACAGCTCGCTCGTGAGCTTAATTTGTTCGAGGGTATGAGATTCGGGCCGAGCGCAGACAGCCGGATCGAGACCATGAGGAAAGAGCACGTTCTGATACTCGGGGTTAACGGCTTTATCGGCAACGCGTTGAGCGAAAGGCTGCTTCGGAGCGACAAATATGAAGTGCATGGGATGGACATTAGATCGAATTACATCCAGCACCTTATCGGCAGACCTTCATTCCATTACGAAGAAGGCGACATTTCCATCCATCGCGAATGGACCGAATACCATGTCAAAAAATGCGATACCGTGATTCCTCTGGTGGCTATAGCCACACCCATCGAGTATACGCGCAATCCGATAGGTGTGTTTGAACTGGATTTCGAAGAGAATCTGAGGGTCGTCCGGTATTGCGTCAAGTATGGAAAGCGGATTATTTTCCCGTCGACCTCGGAAGTGTACGGAATGTGTAATGAGGAAGAATTCGACGAAGACAAATCCAAACTTATTCTGGGCCCGATACGAATGCAGCGATGGATATATTCCTGCTGCAAGCAACTGCTCGACAGGGTCATCTGGGCCTACGGGCAGAAAGAAGGGCTGAAGTTCACCCTGTTCAGGCCGTTCAACTGGATAGGACCGAAACTCGACAGCCTGACTTCCGCGAGAATCGGCAGCTCGCGTGCTATCACCCAGTTAATTCTCAATCTCGTCGAAGGCACGCCGATTCTGCTTATCGACGGCGGCAGACAAAAACGCTGTTTCACCGATGTCTCGGACGGCATCGAGTGTCTTTACAGAATAATCGAAAACGAAAATGGCGCATGCAACGGCCGGATTATCAATATCGGCAATCCGGATAACGAGGCCAGCATCCGGGACCTGGCGGAAATGCTCCTGGAGAAGTTCGACCAGCATCCCCTTCGCTCCAAGTTTCCGCCCTTCGCGGGATTCCGTGAGATTGAAAGCCGATCGTACTACGGGGCCGGTTATCAGGATGTCCAGCACAGAAGACCGAGCATAAAAAACGCCGGCAAGCTCCTTAACTGGACGCCGACGATAGAATTAGAAGAATCTGTTGAGCAGACTCTGGATTTCTTCCTTCAGGAAGCTATCCGGCACGGCGTAATAGAGATTAAGGGCGATCTTGCTGAAATCGTAGCGACCGAATCACTCGGGCCGAAGCAGCCGCCGGGCGACAAAGTTACGCCCATAGTCTCGGTGCCCTCCCCCGGCGGCAAAAAGGTCAAAAAGCAGAATGTCACATGAGAATAGGCCTGAGAGTTGATGTCGACACCTTTAGGGGAACGAAGCTTGGCGTCCCGAATCTGTGCAGACTTTTTGCCGGTCATTCGATAAATGCTTCGTTCTTTTTTTCAGTGGGCCCCGATAACATGGGCCGTCATCTCTGGCGGCTCCTTCGCCCAAAATTCTTGTTCAAGATGCTCAGGACGAAGGCTGCCCGGCTTTATGGATGGGATATTCTTTTCAAGGGCACTTTCTGGCCCGGACCGGTTATCGGAAAAAAGCTCGCTGATGTGATACGTTCGGCCGCCGAGGCCGGCCACGAAGTCGGGTTGCACGCCTGGGATCATCACGCATGGCAGGCGCATATCGATACGATGGACGCCTGGACCGTTCACCAATCGCTCAGCCGGGGCGTAGATCTGCTCACGAAAATCCTCGGCTCACCGCCGGTGTGCTCGGCCGTACCCGGTTGGAAGTGCAATGATCTCGTATTGACGGAGAAACGCCGCTTTCCTTTCCGCTATAACAGCGATTGCAGGGGGGACAGCATATTTCGTCCCCTCGTCGATGACAAGCAATTGGCCCAGCCCCAGATTCCTGTCACGCTGCCGACCTACGACGAAATGATCGGGCACCACGGCGTCACGGAAAGTAACTACAATGACCGCCTGCTTGCCGAGTGTTCCGAGGACAGGCTCAATGTCCTGACCATCCATGCCGAGGTCGAAGGCATCGCGTGCTTCGAGATGTTCGATAAGTTCCTGAAGGCGGCCGAAGCACAGGGGATTTCGTTCCTTCCCCTTGGTGTTTTGCTTGACGATTGTCCTGCTCCGGGATCATCCGGCGTTGTCCATGACACCATCTCCGGGCGTGAAGGATGGGTCGCATGGCAGGAAACCTCAAAATCGTATCATGAGCAGGCCGGGTGATAAGGTCGAGTGTAGCATCGACCTGTTTCACCTGTGAATCGAGAAGACGAACGAGGAATTCACTGTGATATTCACTGGGGCTTTACTGCTGTTATCCTTAAAACGGAATAGGGCTTAATGGTAATCAGCATCCTGCCGTTTTCAATTTTTCCTGTTGTGCTTACGGGTGTTATCGCTTCGGGCCTTTCGAGTGTGTTCGCCGCCCAGGGCACATCAGCGGTGAGCGTTTGAATTTGCGCCCGGCTGGTTGTGGCGAAGTCTTTCATGATTATTTCCAGATCGACGGGCCCGGATGTGCCTCTGTGCACGACCGAGATCAGCAGGTCTCCATCGTCAGACTGTGCCGCCAGGGCGTCGATTGTTTTATACGAGCAGGTTGAGGTGACATTCTTGAGGTCGGGCAGAACTAAAGAAGCAGCTTCTGTTGGACAGGTCAGCTCGATTTTGACCGGCACGGCGTCGGCGAAGGCGGCGAACATTGCCTGTGCGTAATGGCACGGATTTGCAAAAACCCGCTCGCTGGTCTTTCGCAATCCGCCCCCGTGATTAACTGTGGCCGAATGGGTGACCATCTCGACAAACGGCGCCAGCCGGACGGCCGCATGGTAAATCAGAACGTTATACAACGCCTCGGCGTGTGTCGCCGGGCTTACAAGCCTGCTATTTGAAAGCCGCCTGGGGGCGTCGGCCGAAGAGAGCCGGCCGATACGGGCGAACATCTGAAGCTCCGTAACCGCCAGCCGGGGATTGTTTATGCCGGCGTTTTTCATGTCCGTTTCAAGGGCGGCCCATTTTTGTTCGAGCACTTGCGGTACAGCCATGAAATCTTTGAACACATCCAGCGGCTCGGTATCGGCGGGGACCCGGCCGCCGACAAGAGGATGGTCGGTAGTGATACGCAATATATCGCTTGCCCCGACGATTAGAGTATCGTTCCATTTCTTGCCCCACATCACGGGTGCCCCGCAGGCGTAAATCGTAATGACGGGATCGACTTCGAGCATAGCTTTGACGAACCTGCGATACCGGTCGACGTAGCCTTCGGCGGTGGTCCAGTGGTACTGCCATTTTCCCCACAATTCGTTTCCGATCTCCCAGTGCCTGACATTGTATGGCTCCGGATGACCGTTTTCCGCGCGTAGCCTGCCCATTGGGGTATCTGCGCCGCCGTTGCAGTATTCGAGCCATTGGGCCGCTTCGGTTACCGTGCCGCTGCCGGCGTTAAGACAGATCATCGGCTCGCAGCCGACCGCCCGGCAAAAGGCAATGAACTCATCGATCCCGAAGAAATTATTTTCCTGCTGGCCCCAGGCGTAGTTCGGCAGGGTCGGCCGCTTTTCAATCGGGCCGACGCCATCACGCCAGTGATAGCTGCTGACGAAGTTGCCGCCAGGCCAGCGGAGAATCGGCAGGCGGGACTCTCTTAAAAAGCGAATGACGTCCGGATCGGCGCCGTTGATGTGATCCGCGGGCCGTAATAAAATTCTTTCTATAACGAACTGTCCGGCCTTGTCTGCAATCACGGCAAATTTATATGCCTTGTCTTCCGGCAGGTTATCGGGAATCTTAAGGCTGCCTTCGAGCTTTTGCCAGTTTGTGGTGACATCCGTGACGGTTTTATCGGCACAAATTTCCTTGCCGTCCGGCTCGAAAAAAACTGCCTTTAGCGTATCGAGGTCCGGCGAGCGAACCCACATTTCGAATTCGTACTGCCTGATTCGGTGCAGGGGCAGCCACGTCCATTGCGCGATACCCTGGCCGGCCGCGTGAGTGCGGACACGTTGAGCGCGTCCTCCATAAGGGCCTGTATCCGGGCTGGCTTCGACGGGGCCGAGTTTTGTCCAGAAACATGCCATAGCCTCGTTGCGTGACCTGACCAGTGCATCAATTTCAGAGTCCGGCCAGCCCCAGCGTCCGGCGCTGCTTCGGATGTTGTTTTCGATTTGCTGCCGGTCGTAATGAAACGTAGCAATTCCATCCGGCGAGTTTTGCCCGGTCCGGAACGGGTAATCCGAAAAGGTCGGATTCCGGAGAATCTGGGCGTCCATTCCGTTCGTGATATTGAAAAAAAGATGCTCGCAGAATTTCCCGGTGATATTGCGAGGGATGGGATGCGGTGATTTTTCCGTCGCGTAGATAACCAACGATGCCTTTTCATCTGTGGCGGGGCCATTCGCCCGGCAAATCCCGAGACAAAATAATAAAAAAAGAATACCGAGATGTAACACTTTTGAATTTAAAGCGTTCTGTTTCATAGCTGATTCCGTAAAATCCAAATATTTTAGGCAGTTAATCGACTATAATGTATCATAACCATACTCACTGCAAATTCAAGAATTCATGCTGGCCATTTATATTCTTATGCTCTTTTACATTTTTCTCTTACTTTTTCCGGCGAGTGCGAACATAATTTTAAATAGATATACATCTTCATAATGAATCAGGCAATAAAATGTAATTGTTGAGGTACAAAAGATGGCGCAGGATACGCTTGAAGAAGGAGCAAGAATAAAACCGGAAAAGAAAAAACGGCATAAGTATATTAAAAAAGCTTTGAAGATTCTGCTGCTCTTACTGGCGGTGGTGATCGTCGCTCTGGCGGCTCTGTTATACGCCCCGTTTAGAACTATGGCATCTCTTCAGAAGGTGGACGATTTTCCGCTATACGTGATGAAGTATCGCGGCGGATACTTTTTCGACCTCTTTGCCGAGGAGGGCATTGACTGGAGTGTTTACCAGAAACTCTACAAGGCTGCGAATCCGGATGCGTGCACATCTCTGGCGGCATTAAATCCTGATGGCGAGGCTGTGTTCGGTCGTAACTTCGATTGGAAGCACCGGTCATCTTTACTGTTGTTTACCGACCCTCCGAAAGGATACGCTTCCGTTTCAATGGTGGATCTGTACTACCTGGGACTTGAGGGGATGCAGGAAATTCCCTGGTCCAAACGGTTCATTCTTCTGGCCGCACCGTACGCAACCATCGATGGGATGAATGAGTGCGGCGTTGCCATCGCTCAAAACGCCGTGCCTCGCAAAAATTTCCCTAAAGATCCAAACAAACCGACGCTGCTCAATAGCCAGATAGTGCGCCTCGTGCTCGATCACGCTAAGGATGTGGATGAGGCCCTCAATCTTATCCGGCAGTACAACATTGATTTCGCAGATACATGTGTTCACTTTCATATAGCCGATGTATCCGGCAAATCCGCCGTTGTGGAATACATGGACAGCGGAATCTCTATCATCCGCGGCGAAAAAAACTGGCAGGTCTCGACGAACTTTTTGTTTTCTGAGCTACAGCAGCCCGATTGCTGGAGATACAACAAAGCATCCGAGTCACTGGCCAAGGAGCAGGGGGACATAACCGAAGGCCAGGCGATGAACATTCTGCAGGGCACGTCACAGGAAAGCACTACCTGGTCGATAGTATATAATCTGAGCACGGGCGGGATTAATCTGGCTATGGGAAAAGATTATGACCAGGTGCATGCCTTTGAGCTAAGTATGGAAAGTCAGAACTAAGCTTGACTTCGATAAGCATAATCTGTTATACTACATATCGGTGATATAATCCGAGTGATACTATTTGTGTATAATGAATGTGCTTGTTAGTGTCATTTCGAGCGCAGCGAAGCTAAGTCGAGAAATCTTTTTTAATAGATTTCTCCACTTCGGGCCACTTCGCGGCCCTACGGTCGAAATGACTAGATCGCAAATTCTAATCACAATTGGAGTGAGAATCCTTTTATCCGGAAAACGGGGGGCGGAGGTCGGACAATGTTTGAGCCCAGATACTCACGAACCTTTCAAACGGTGCTCTTATTTCTAATCGTAGCGTTGCTATGTTCGCTTGCCTATAGCAAGATAATCTACGTTGACGATGATGCCGCCGGGGCCAATGACGGCTCAAGCTGGGAAAATGCGTATGTCTATTTACAGGATGCTCTGGCCGATGCGAATTCTACCGAGAAACCAGTCGAAATCCGAGTCGCACAGGGCATCTACAAACCAGACCAAGGTACGAATCAGACACTCGGTGATAGTAAATCAACATTCCAGCTCATCAACAGTGTAACTCTCAAAGGTGGCTATGCAGGCAATGGCGCCAAGGCCCCGAATGTAAGAGATATTAGCTTGTATGAGTCAACACTCTCTGGCGATCTGTCTGGTGATGATATAAGTTGGAATGAACTGTTGGAAATAAGGGAACTACGGAATTACAACTTAAACACGTCTACTTTTGATGAGCCGAATCGAGAGGACAACACATATCACGTAGTAATCGGCAGTGGCACAGATATAACAGCGGTGCTGGATGGTTTCACGATTACCGGTGGATGTGCTGCTGATTTCGATTACAGTGGTGGCGGGATGTATAACGATGCAGGCAGCCCGACCATAGTTGACTGTACATTCACACGGAACTTGGCGTATTATTCTGGCGGTGGGATGTACTGTTGGAATAATAGTAATCCAACTCTCACGAATTGTACTGTTTCGAAAAACTGGGCGTTAAACAGTGGGGGGATGGACAATGAAAACAGTAATCCGTCACTAATCAACTGCACATTTACTGAAAATTTTTCCGAAGTTCATTCTGGAGCAATCGTCGAGATTGGTTACAGCGGATGTGGTGGAATATACAATACTTACAGCAATCCGACGCTAACTGATTGTACGTTCAGTGAGAATTCGGCCAGCTGGTTGTTCGGTGAATCGGCAGGAGGAATGTTCAATTACCAGAGTAATCCGATCATGGCCAATTGCATCTTCACTAGGAACGCTGGATGTCGTGGCAGTGGAATGTATAACGAGGGAAGTAATCCTGTTCTCACAAATTGTGTTTTCATCAGAAACTTGAAAACAAAGTACGGTACTGAAGGCGGTGCAATCTTTAATGATTCGATTTTTTACCTTGATCGTAGCTGGACTCCACACTTAATTGACAGCAATCCGATTCTTACAAATTGCATTTTCATCGGGAACTTAGCAGAGGATGGAGCAGGGATTTATAATTTAGGAAGCAGTCGTTTAATCCTAACCAACTGTATTTTCAGCGGCAACAAAGCCATATCTTCGGGTGGTGTAATTTACAACAATGGCGGTAGAGTTATTTTAACGAACTGTACATTTGTTCAAAACTCGGCACAAAATGGGAATGCTTTAAGTTGTGATGAATATTATTTTCCCCCTTACAGTCTTCCAGATAGCAATGTTGAGTTAATCAACTGTATCCTTTGGAATGGCGGTAATGAGATATGGAACAATGATGGTTCAATCGTCAACATAAGCTATAGCAATATCCAAGGTGGACAAGCAAGTATTTTTGATCCGTGTGATACTGTCATCTGGGGTGAAGGTAATATAGATGTTGATCCGGATTTTGTACAAGAAGGATACTGGACTCAGCCGAGTCCTCGTAATCCGAATTCTTCTGTTTGGATCGAGGGCGACTATCATCTGAAATCCGAGGCGGGACGATGGGATTCTGTCAGCGAGAGCTGGGTTACAGATAACGTCACGAGTCCATGTATTGATGCCGGTGACTCGAATATACCGGTCGGCGATGAGCCTGATCCTAACGGCGGCAGGATTAATATGGGTGCCTACGGCGGTACGGCCGAGGCCGGCAAGTCACCGGGTTACTCGTGGTTTTTTGAGACGACGCAGGGGCCGATTCCAGTCAAGGGGCTTGGAATCGTGCTGCCGCATGAGCATATCTTTACCGATCTTCGTGGGCCGACAACGCCCGGCTACGGCCAGGCGGATGCGGCGGATGTCGTGCGTGTCATGGCGCCGCTGCTTACCGATGCCCGTGACAAAGGTGTCGGTGTTTTAATCGAGTGCAGTAGTATCGGCGTGGGGCGAAACGTTGCCGTTATTGCTCAGGTTGCCGAGGCTTCGGGATTGCCTGTCGTGGTGCCGACGGGTGTTTACGGCAGGGCGAATTTCGCGCCGCCGGAGCATCGAAACATGACCGAGGACGAATTGACCACGCTTTTTATTAGCGAGATTCAGGATGGCATCGAGGGTACAGGAATCAAAGCAGGCTTTATCAAAATATCGACCGACAACGTCCCAATGAACGCTCTGATAGAAAAAATCCTTCGAGCGGCCGGTCGCGCGGCAAGCGAAACCGGAGCCGCGATTGCCAGCCATACGTCGACAGGAAGCAACGCTGTTCGGCAGGTCGATATTCTCGAATCTATCGATCCGGCGATAAGGTTCATCTGGGTTCATGCCCAGAACGAGAGCAATCGAAGCCTGCACCTGCTGTTGGCAGCACGCGGGGCGTATATTGAATTCGATTCTTTAGGCTGGAATCCGGGGCAGGACTCGTCGTACATCTCCGCCATTAAAAACCTGCTCACAGCCGGCTACGGCGACCGCATCCTGCTCTCACACGACGCCGGATGGTATCGGCCCGGCGAGACGAACGGCGGAACGCAAAAACCCTTTACCTACCTAATCGACACTTTCATCCTGAAGCTCAGGAACGCCAGCTTGGACGATGCGGCTATTCGTATGATTACGCAGACCAATCCGGTTCGGGCGTTCGGCTTTAAATCCGACAAATGATATGTCTCACATCCCCAATACGGTGAGCTGGTCGAGCATGCGCTGGTAGATGTTTACAGTCATGTATATGCAAAGAATTGAAACGGCCAGAACGATTACGGTGATAATCGCCCTGGTCAGGATTTTGTACCGTGGATTGATCCAGACCAGCGGAAGCGCCATCGGCCCGAGGCACAGCAATGCGAGAACAACCGTTCCAGTGGCGAAGTACCACTTTTTCGGCCGAGTTTTTGGTATCTCCCGGCCGGTTCCGTCGAGAAACTCGCCGCAGTACCGGCACTTGATTGCCTCGGCCTGAATCTGCTCGGCACAGAAGGGGCATTTCTTCATTTGGGCCGTATCTTTCACAATTAGCTCGTTTTGTTCCTGTGCTGTCTGCTCTGTATCTTCGTATGTAGCGAAATCTGCTTTCATAATAACAGTTATCGGTTCTTTAGCGGAGCGGCTTTAGAAGCAAAGAGACATACTCAGTACCTTCTATCGGCTTTGACCGATGCAGTACAGATTTTTTTCCGACCGGATGAAAATATTTCCCTGCGAGATGGCCGGGCTGGCT
The DNA here is from genome assembly GCA_003533825.1 of Phycisphaerales bacterium. Lineage (GTDB taxonomy): Bacteria > Planctomycetota > Phycisphaerae > Sedimentisphaerales > Anaerobacaceae > JAFGPJ01. The sequence goes on along the minus strand of DQCG01000224.1, from coordinate 11,841 downwards.
TTGCATGTTTCGTTAAGCTCGTTCTTAGCGAGGACCTTGAATTCAGCTCCCTCGGCGATTATCGTTGCTATCCCTTTGTCCGAGAGGAAATAGATTTTGCCGTCCGCCCAGACCGGTGAAGCCGAAAATCTGCCGCCAAGCCGCTCGCGCCAGATGACCTCGCCGGTTGACGCTTTTAAACACTTTGCCACGGCGGCCTCGGTTACAAGATAGAGATACGGCTTGACGTAAAGCATCGACGGTATCTTCGGCGCGTCATCGGCCGATTCCCACGCTATGTGCGTTGCGGTGACGTCACCCTTGCCGCCGGCGCGAACCACGCGTATGGCCGATGCTCCGAATCCGGACGCTGTAAAAATCAGGCCCTCACCGACGACTACCGAAGGCACGACTCCTTCGCCCGGACTCGATACCGTCCAGATTCTCTCGCCGGTGTCCGGGCCGAAGCCCTGAATAGCGTCACCTGCTGAGCTGATGAGCTGGTCTTTGCCGTTGACGCTGAGGATTTGTGGACTGACGTGGGCGATTCGCGACAGGCCTCGCTTGCCTTCCCAGCGGACTTTTCCCGTATTTTTATCGAGCGCGAGAATCACGGCCTTGTCCTAGGGCTTCTGCCAGCCGAGCTTCGGATCCGGGCCTGAGCTGCTCGGATCGAATGCAACGATAAGAAGCTCTTTATAAAGGATCGGCGAGACTCCGAGGCCATGCTCGCTGAAATACTCGAAGTCGCTGTACATCCAAACGGTATCGCCATCCATCGAGACCGCCGCGATATTTCCGTCGAAGGCGACGATGTAAACGTTTTTGCCGTCGGTGACAGGCGTCGAGGATGCGTATGAATTGAGCCTTTGCTTGTGTCCGGGTTTTTGCCGGAGCACCTGCCTGTCCCAGAGGATGGTGCCGGTCTTTCTATCGATGCAAATCAGATGAAACGAGGCGCCCTCGTCGGTCGCCGTGGTTACGAAGACTCGATCGCCGAAGACAATCGGGCTCGACCAGCCGATGCCGTCGATGGGTGTCTTCCAGGCGATGTTCGATGTCTCGCTCCACTGTATCGGCAGGTTCTTCTCGTTCGATATTCCCTGCCTGCCGGGTCCTCGAAAGCCCGGCCAGTTTTCCGCCGTAGCCATTTGAGGCCCGACTGCACAAAGGACCATTAACCAGCACAGTACGAAAGTTGCTGTTAGTTTTGTCGTTTTCATCTTTTCTGAATACCTCCCAATACGGCCGTTTTCGAGACGCATAAGGTTTTCTGTATTTTTCACATCCTATCGTAATTCTCCACCGATTGCAACTGTATACAAACGATTATGGATTGCAAAATCCGGATGTGTTGTTAGGATATTGTCTTCCGTATGCTTTAATTTACATCGGCCGATAGCGCAGGAGAAAGGAGCTTGCCATGAAGGCATATAGAACGAGCGTATATCTTGCAGTATTTCTCGGATTCGTGCTGCTCGTGCTTTTCGGGTGTGAAGAAGCCGCTCGAAAAGCCGGCCGGACACCGGAAACGGTTAAAATCCAGCCGGGACAGACCGATGAGATTCTTTCGAATCCCGGGATGGGCTGGCAGACCTTCCATCACACCGCCACCGAAGATGAGAATCTGTCTGGATGGATTCCCTCGACCGTCCACTACGCCCGGTGGGGCTGGGACACACTCGAGCCCGAGCCGGGCAAAATTAATTATGCGTTTCTCGACGAGGTGCTCGGCCAGACCCGCCAGGCGGGCCAGCGGCTGGCGTTCCGCGCGATGTGCTGTTCCACCAGGCCGGATAATCCGTATCACCCCGACTGGCTCGAAGGCGTCGGCGGAAAAATACTGACATGCGACTACGCAGGCACCGAAGGGCTGCTCGTGCCCGACCTCGACGACCCGGTTGTTCTGGAGCGGCACCTGGACTTCATCCGCCGGCTCGGCGAGCGATACGACGGGCACCCGGACATCGACCACGTCGATATCGGCACGGTCGGCTGGTGGGGCGAGTGGCATATGAGCAGCTCGAAGACCGGGAAAATGCCGACGATGGCCAATCGCAAAAAGATTATCGACGCTTATACCGCGGCCTTTCGCAAGACGCCGCTGCTGATGCTGATAGGCGGCGGCGAATGCCTGACCTATGCGGCTGGCCGGGGGGCCGGCTGGCGGGCAGACTGCCTCGGCGACATGGGCGGATTCTCGAAGACCTGGTGTCACATGTGCGACGTCTATCCGAAACTGATTCCGGCCGCGGGAGTGCAGGATGCCTGGAAGACGGCCCCGATTGCCTGGGAAAGCTGCTGGGACATGCGCCGCTGGGTGAAAGAGGACTGGTCGCTGCGGTATATTTTCAATTACGCGCTGGCCCTCCACGGCTCGTATTTGAATAACAAATCGGCGCCGCTGCCGGCCGGCGAGAATGTCCGTGCCGAAATCGAGCGTTTTCTTCGGCGTTTCGGCTACCGCCTTGTGCTCAAAGAGATCGAGCATCCGAAGCGCATCAAGGCCGGCGAGCTGCTGACTCTGCCGATGAAATGGCAGAACACCGGTTCGGCGCCGTGCTACCGCCCTTATCGAGTGGCGTACCGCCTGACGGGCAAAGACGGCCGTGAACTGACATTCGTCGGTAACATAACCGTTAATAAATGGATGCCGGGATCTGTCGAGACCTTTACCGAAGAATTCATGAAAGAGCCGCCGGACCTGCCGCCCGGCCAAATCGTCAATGTTATCGACCATATTTTCCTACCGGACGATATCTCCGCCGGTACATATCTGTTTGATATCGCCGTCGTCGGTGAGCAGACGACCGAGCCCGTCTTGCAGCTCGGCATCGAAGGCCGGATGTCGGACGGCTGGTATCCGCTCAGTGAGATCGAAATAATAACAGAGGAGCAATTAAAATGATGCATACAACCCAACAAATGTCAAGACGTCAAATGGTGAAAAAGTCTCTGGCCGCGGCGGCTCTCGCGGCAACGCCCTTCGACTCCGCTCAGGGTGAAGAGAGCCTTCATGCCGAGCGGAGACGAGGCACGAGCCGGGGCCCATACGTCCGGCTGGGCGGCCCGGTATTCGAAAAGTACAAGGATCCCGCCGGCTGGGTGGCGGCTCTGAAAAAGCTCGGCTACGGCGCCGCCTACTGCCCGGTCAGTGCCGATGCCGGCGACGATGTCGTCAAGGCGTATGAAAAGGCAGCCAAAGATGCGAATATCGTCATCGCCGAGGTAGGGGCGTGGAGTAATCCTATCAGTCCGGACGAAAAGACCCGCAAAGAGGCCCTCGCAAAATGCCGCCGGCAGTTGCACCTGGCCGACCGCATCGCCGCACGCTGCTGCGTGAATATCACCGGCTCGCGATCCGAGAAGTGGGACGGGCCCTCGGCGGGCAATTTCACCGATGAGACGTTCGATATGATAGTCGAGACGACGCGTGCGATTATCGATGACGTCAAGCCGACCAGGACGTATTTCACGCTGGAGACGATGCCGTGGGCGTATCCGGATTCGGCCGATTCGTACCTGAGCCTTTTCAGGGCCATCGACCGAAAGCGGTTCGCCGTGCACCTGGATCCGGTTAATATCGTGTGCAGTCCGCAGCGGTATTTCAGCACCGGCAAGCTTATCCGCGAATGCTTCGCAAAGCTCGGTCCTCACGTCAAAAGCTGTCACGGCAAGGATATTCTTTTACAGCGCAAGCTGACGACGCACCTCGACGAGGTCCGCCCGGGACTCGGCGGGCTCGATTATGAAACGTTCCTAACCGAATTGAGCAAGCGGCCTGATGTCCCGCTGATGCTCGAGCACTTGCCAAACGCCGAAGAATACCGGCTCGCCGCCGAGTACGTAAGAGGAGTAGGCAGGAAAATCGGTATCGCGGTTGTTTGAAAACAGTAACCAGTTCAATTCGAGGAAAAAATGAGTTCATTAATCCGTTTGGTATCGTCGGCGGTTGCGGTCTCTGTGCTTGCGTTCGGATCGGCGGTCGTCCGGTCGATGGATATCGTCAGAGACGGCAAAGCCGTTGCCGTAATAGTTGTCAAGGATTCGTCGGATCTCGCCGGGCAAGTTCGTGCCGGAAGGCAGCAAAGCAAAAGAATCCGCGGATTCGAATCCGGCGACTGGGCTGCGGCCGACGTGCTGGCCGACTGGATTGAGAAAATCTCCGGCGTCAGATTACAAATAGTCAACCGGGCCGGCAACGAAACACCTGCCATCTACGTCGGAGCCGCGGCGGTCGAAGCCGGCCTGTACCTGAGTGGTATCGGCAGTTCCACAAACGAGGGGCTGCGAATCGTCGGCGATGGGAAATCCCGGATTCTTATCGCGGGACAGAATGAAACATCAACCATCAGGGCTGCGTGCCGGTTCCTGGAAAAACTTGGTTGCCGGTACTTCATGGATCATGAGCTGGGCGAAGTCTATCCGAGCAGCAGCACTGTTACAGTCGGCGTACTTGATATCAGTGAAAAGCCGGGCCTGATGCTGCGTAAGATATGGGGCTCGCAATGGAGCGGAAAGAGCCTGTGGAAAATCTGGAACGGTGCCGGCGGCCTTCAGATGGCGACCGGGCACGCCTGGGGCCAGTACGTCGATAAGAATCTCTTCGAGATGCACCCGGAATTTTTCGCCTTGCGTGACGGCCGGCGTAAAAAAGGAGACTGGTACTGCACATCCAGCACCGGGCTTCGTAAGGTGTTTGCCGAAGGAGTGATTGCAAAGGGTGGGGCGAATCCCTCGGTTTCTCCGCCGGATGGGACCGGCTACTGCCAGTGTGCTAATTGTCAAGCACAGGATGACCCGGCCTGCATAGAACCGTCTTCCGGCAGGGTGAGCGTGACAAACCGCTACGTGGATTTCCTCGATGAGATTGCCCGGGAGGTTGCAAAGGTTCAACCCGACCGGCTGTTGAGTTTTTATTGCTACGCGGATTATACGCAGCCGCCGACGCTCAATCGCAAACTATCGCCCAATCTCGTGGCGTGGATCGCTCCGATACGTTACAGCCGGTTTCATCGAATCGGCAGTCCGAGCTCAACGAGCAGAATGCAGCTCGCCGAAGTGATTGACGGCTGGGCCGCGACGGCGGAACGAATCGCGTATCGCACGTATAATTATAATCTCGCAGAATGCCTTGTTCCGTTCTCGAAGCTCTCGGTCTGGAAACACGATATTCCGTATCTGAGAGACAAAGGCTGTATCGGTATAAATCTCGAATCTCTCGTGAACTGGGAAATCTACGGGCCGCATCTGTATCAGAGCATCCGCCTGGCTTACGATCCCGATATTGACAGTGACGCGTTGATGGATGATTACTTCGCGAAGTTTTACGGACCGCAGGCCGGGGCGTTTATGAAACGATACTGGCTGAGTATAGACGAGGCATTTGCGAATATGAAATGCGAGTCCGGCAGCTTCTTCTCGCTGCATCTGGTCTATACGACCGATTTCCTGAATAAGCTCTCGAACCTGGTTCAAAGGGCGACTAATGCCGCAGGTGGTAACGAGACATATCTCTCCCGCATAGCTATGACGGCCCAGGGACTGAGAAACGCCGTGCAGTATATCGAACTTCGTGATGCGATGAACCGGGGCGATTTTACTGCGGCAAAGAAAACGTACGATGAGCTTTATGCCCGCAACGAGATTGAACAAGAGAAAGGCTTCGGCAATCATTACACGCTTAATTATCTCAAACGCTTCGTCGGCATGCACGTTTCGGCCGGCGCAGAGGCCGCGTCGCCGCCGAACAAAGTCATGCAGGTGCTGCCTGATAAAATGAAGATGGCTTACGATGAGGCGGACGCCGGTGTTGAGAAAGGTTATCATAGACCCGGCTTTGACGATTCGACGTGGAGGCAGGTCGCTACGTACAGCAATACCCTGAACGCCCAGTATCTGCCGGATACCAAGAGCGTTCTGTGGTATCGCACTTCGATCAATGCACCTCACATACATGGACCGCTGAGTTTGTTTTTTACGGAAGTGGACGGCCAGGTGGTGACGGTTTATCTTAACGGCCGGCAGGTTGCTATGCTTGAAAGCCAGGCCCGCCGTAAGCCGTTTGAGGTCGATGTTACTGATGTGGTCGAGCCGGGCGAGAACTCCGTGGCGATTCGCGTGGACCACCGAAAAATTACGGAGCTTTTTCTCGGCGGCATCGTGCGCCCCGTCCTGCTTATTGAAAAAGCAAAGGGATTAAAACAATGAAAATCTGGAGAATAGCAGCTATGCCGGCATACAAGATTAGCCGAAATCGGCTCCGGATGTTTTGGATTTTCGTATGTATGATTTTTTCGGTGAGCGGCGTTCAAAGCATGGCTGGTAGTCGTGGTCGTGCCGTACCGTCGGAACATCCCCGTTTGCTGGGCTCTCGTTTGTATTTGCAGTCGCTGGCGGCGAGCCGATCCGATGCCTACAAACGAGTCGTGGTCGTGGCCCGTCAGCGCAATGCCGACGACCACGCAAAAATGATATCGATGGCGCTGGTCTGCGCGATAGAGAATGATAAGGTGCTCGGAGAAGACGCTGTGCAATTGGCGATGAAATATGTCGACGGGCCGATCAGGAAGGGGCACGTCACCTTCGCGCACGACCTTGCACGATGTGCGATTGTTTACGATTTGTGTTACGAGTACTGGACGGCCTCTCAGCGGGCGCAATTTCACGAGTACGTCAACGCCACTGTCGATGCTAATGTTCGCAGTGAGACTCACGTATTTCACAACGGCTGGTATGGCTACAAGCACTGGGGCATAGGCCTGGCGTGCTACGCTACGTATTATGAAAACGACCGAGCGCCCGCCATCCTGGAGCAACTCGAGGCCGACTGGCGCACGCGTGCGGCCCCGGCGCTCGATCTGGCCGGCGACGGCGGCGGCTGGGCCGAGGGCTATTATATCAACTACTGGCTCTACGAGTGGCTGTTCTTCTGCGAGGTCGCTAAGCGCTGCGAGGGCCTCGACCACTACGCCGAGGCGCCGAACTTCTTCGAGAATCGGGCCGTGGCGAGCATGTTCGAGGCTTATCCGGGTATCGGCACCTATGGCTCTCGAAGGCCGATACCAATGGGCGATGGCGGTGGACGCCGCTTCGGTGGCGACCGCGACAAGGTTCTGTCGGCCAGGCGCATTCTCGTAAGCCGGTACGGCGACGATCCGGTTCATCGGGCGGTGCACGCATTCAACGAGCAGACGCCGCGTTCGAGCGTGGGTGACTATGCATATAAGGATTTTCTCTGGCGCGATACGTCGGTCGAGAAAGGCGAGCTCGAAAGTTCCAGGCTGTCCCATATCAGTCAGGGCCCGGGTTACGTTTATGCCCGCAGCTCGTGGAACGACGATGCGACTTATTTCTTTTTCAAGTGCGGCGACCGTTTCACGGCTCATCAGCATCTGGACGTGGGGCATTTTTTGATCTACAAATACGAGGAGCTGGCCGGCGACGGCGGGCATTACGATTCGTTCGGGTCGAGCCACGATGTCAATTATCACCTGCGGACAATCGCGCACAGCACGATCCTGGTTTACGATCCGGCTGAAGAATGGCCTGGCATCCGGGCCGGGAATGTCACCGGAAACGAAGGCGGCCAGGCGCACAACTGGCCGCACCATAACGGGGCCGTCACCGACCCGGAACAATGGTACGCCGGACGCGAATTATACGATATCGCGGATATTCTGGCTTTCGAGGACCGGGGGGAGTATGTATATGTCGCCGGCGACTGCACACGGGCCTATTCCGGCGACAAGATGGAATCTTTCACGCGGCAGATTGTATATCTTCGGCCGGATACGTTTGTCATTTTCGACCGGGTCTGCTCCAAAAACGCAGGCTTCAAAAAGACCTGGCTGCTGCAGGCGATGAAGGTCCCCCAGCAGACGGACAGGCACTTAGTTATTACCAACGGCAAAGGCCGGCTGTTTGTCCAGACACTGCTGCCGGCCAGGCCGCAGGTCCGGCTCGTATCTGGTTTAAATGTGTCGCGGGCAAGATGCCCGCGATTCGAGGGCGGGACGCCCTCGACACGTAATACGCCATTAACGCTTTACAGCTACGGCGGGCGCGACTATCCGCCCTCACGTGACACCGGGCCTGCTCCCGAGTGCCGGATCGAAATATCGCCTTCCGAGCCGAGTGTGTGCGATTATTTTCTGCACGTACTTACGGCCGCCGGCAGCGATGTTGACTCTGTGGAGGAGGCGACCTTAATTCGCCGGGGCCGGGCGCAGGATATTACCGTCTCCGTCGGCACGGCAACAATTAAATTCGACCTGCCGGGCGTGGGGGGCAGTATCGAACAGCACGGACTGCAAAGGAAATTCGCAGATGGGATCATTTCCGATATTTCCTCGGGTAAACTGTAGTGTGTGTAACTTGTTGCAGTACGTATTTAGCTAACCTCTGGAACTCACGACCATCCCCAAAGCCTGCGGCTTTGAGGCTGCCACCCAATTCACATTAATTTTATTGGGTGGCAGCCTCATCCCGATTGTCATTATCGGGATGGGGATGGCTTTTACCTCATGTCTGAAGTTTTAGACCTTGAAGAATATTTTGTGCCGGTACAGGAACCACAGTAGCAGCCACTTGATAGCCAGAATACCGACAGGAATAATCAGCGGCGAGAGCAGGCCGGCATTTGCAGCCACGCCCGAGAGGAAGAACTCGGCGATTGAACCGAAGTCGACGAATCTTTGCAGAAAATATATCGTTATTGGATTGACGCCTATGACGACGAAGAAGAGGGTCCACTTGCGATATCCCTTGACGTCTATTATCCAGTAGAACAGTGCCAGCAGCATCAGGCAGAATCCGCCGGAGAATAGAGTGTACGAGCTGGTCCAGATAATCTTGATAATCGGAAACACGAGTCCCCAAACATATCCGACCACGACGCATGCAAGTCCGGCGACAGCCAGGGCGGCGGCTTTTTTATTGCCGGGCCGTTCGCTGCGGAGCCAGAGTCCCGCCAGCGAGCCTATCAAGACCGTACAAATCGCCGGGAGTGTGGAGATGAGCCCTTCATTGTCGCCGTAGCCGTAGTAAAGCGTCCCCGGAATTAACTGCTGGTCGATATACGACGACAGGCAGCGCTCGGCCGTCATCACGCCCGCTCCAAAGCCCGGCACCGGAATCAACGCTGCGGCAAGCCAGTACAATATCAGGACCGCGCCGATAAATATCGCCTGGGTCCGCCATTTCGTGTGCAGGACAATAATCGCGGCGAAAAAATAGCATAGCCCGATCCTCTGCAGCACGCCCGGCCAGCGCATCTCAGAGAACTCAAAGCTCAGCAGATTGTTGTATATCAAACCCAGCAATATTAGCACGGCGCTTCTCTTGATGATGTGAAGGTAGAGCACCGGCAGGCTTTGTCCCCGCTCTCGCCGGTGGGAAATCGAGAACGGCAGCACCGCCCCCATGATGAACAGGAACAGCGGAAATATCAAATCCTCGAAACGAAAACCCTGCCACTCGACGTGCTCGAGCTGAATGTGAATTGCCTCGGTTACCGGATTTTTCCAAACCTCAACAAGGCTGCTTAGAGCCGCACCGCCGCCTATGATCCAGAACATATCAAATCCACGAAGCGCATCAATCGAGACTATGCGTTCTGACGGTAAAGTTGGCTGCTCGGTGTTGGACACTGACGGACCCTTTCAATTAATTGATTAAACCTGGATATATTTTTCGTATCTTCCCGGCTGCCGTCGCCGGACCTGATTTGAAGGAGAATATCAGGCTTTTTTCGTTAATTCAAGATATCTTTATTAAGGCCGGAATTTGATTGATTTTTACCTCGCCGTTTCGTAAAATATACTTGTTGCGAGTGTAAACATAAAGACCTGCTGCAATAAGCAAGCTGTGGCACAAAGCAACAGGGAGACGGGGTAAAGAAGAGCTTAGTGATCCGCCTGTGTCTCCCTTTTTTTGTGGGCTGGCTCTTGCCTTAAATTCGTGGTTTTGCGCCGGCTTGAATGAAATTGAAATACCGGTTAGTCGGGGACATAAGATGTTGGAAGGCAGATACAATATAGAGGATACGGAGCAGGACATACTAAGTCACTCTGAACGATTGGACTGGATACATATCCTCAGCTTAGATCCTATTCTGGCAACCGATGTTTATGAAAGGATACATAACGATCCGAGAATGAAAAACTATCGATTGCTCAGGCCTCGGAAAACAGAAATACGAGATACTGCCGAAGAAATAGAGGCTATGGCGAGAGATACGGCACTGTCACGATTGCTTATCATCGACGTGCGCAAAGAAGCGTTGCCCAAGCTCCGGACGGCGTATAATAAAATCGTCGGTTATAATCGTAGAGATCTGAACAAATTATGCTTCATAATACTGATTGGCGACGGTCCGTGGAACCTGTTCTGGGCGGGAAAGACAATGGATGTTTTTGTACCTTACCTCTCTGAGCATCGAGTGGATTTTCATCCCGCCGTATTCTTCTATGATCCTTTCCTGCACTATGAAAAGGGCGAGATCGTGCGTGGTGCGATAGATGATAAATTTGTGCTTCCTGACAAAATCCCGGGAAGGTTTGTTCCGTATTTCAAGAAGGATCAGAGTATTAGAGTGGATAAGATAAGGCGCTATTTCAGAGCGACGGATAAACCTGATGATATTCGCAAAAAAAGACTCAGAAGGCTGAGAAGCCTGTACAAAAAAAGAATTGCAGAACGATTTCCCCACCATAAAGATCAATTAAAAGCCTGGCTGTCTAAAAAAGGAATCAGGTTGGCGAGCGAAAAAATGCATCTCTACCCCCTGTTCTTTGAAGACTGGGTGTATGAACTTACGCGAAAAGCAAAACGGCGTTAATTTCCTCAAACTCGCAGCCCGTCGGGCGTAGTCGAGGAATCTATTTTTAACAGATCTCTCCGCTGCGCCTTCGGCTCCGGTCGAGATGACACGTCTGAGCTTTGTCATTGCGGGCCTGGCCCCAAGGAGCCGATTCGAAGAATCGCGTGGCAATCTCAAACGTCACTTTGAGCCTTTTCAACAGGTCCTTTCGCGGGAATGACAAGTTGTATGATATTGTTGCTATTGAAAGACTTACCCTTTCAATAGGCTCTAAAATCGGGCAGTTTGAGTAATAAGAAGAGGCCTATACCGAATCGTTGGATATAGGCCCCGAATTCATGCTCATCCTGATGTGGCCTTAACGTAAGCCGTTTTTATTCTTAAGGAGCGGTTCTCGATCTATACAGCCGGATATCGTCGAAAAACATCTTGCCGGAACCGCCGGGCGTCGTCATATTGTCTCTGGTTCCCAGACCGATTGCAATCCTGGTGACATTGGTCAGGTTTATGCCCTGGTCGGCAAAGGCCTGCAACGGGATGACCCATTCGGTCCAGGTGTCTGCCTGTGCCGCGGCCGGGTCATCGTGGTACACCACGGCGGGCGCACCGGTTTTATTTGCCACAGCAACGTACAACGGTTCACCATCGTTGCTGGCGATGCCGATATCCTGGTTCGCCCATTGCGGACTAACCGTTCCGGTAATCGTGACGTTCGAGAATTTGGCTTCGCACGTCAAGGCAGGATCATGGGCCGTCAGCGCCAGGCCGATATAAACGTTCGAGCTCATTGGGATATTCTGTGGTGTAGTGCCCGTGACCGGCTGCCAGGCCGAACCGTTAGTCGAATGTGAAACCGTAAAGTTGCCCGAGATGTCACGCTCTAATTTCACCCAGTGCGGAGCGGCGATGCCGGTCTGATTCGTATTGAAACTGGCGCCGCCGGTATCATAACGACCCTGAGAGGCAACCCCGTTGCCGGGTGTGATGCACGCGAAGGCATGGACCGAATCGGGATCGAGCGTCTCGCGAATCATCACGCC
>DQCG01000057.1:6442-6779 GCA_003533825.1 Phycisphaerales bacterium | reverse complement strand
CGTTCCTGAAAGTTACAACTCCGGCAAAGGAGATATAAAAGCCGTGGTCGAGAACGATTCTTGCCTGTCGGGCCGAGCCGCTGAAGCAGTGAAAAACCACGCCCTTGAGCCGTCCTTTCAGGCGGATGAACTGCTCCAGAATATCAATCGTTTCGTCGAAGGCCTCCCGGCTATGAATAATCGCGGGCCGGTTCAGCTCCCGGGCTATTTGTAGCTGGGCCTCGAAGACACGCCTCTGGTCCTGTCGGGGTGAGAAATCATAATGAAAATCCAGCCCCGTTTCGCCGATGGCGACGACTTTTTCGCTACGGGCAAGCTCTTTTAGCTCGGCCATAGT
>DQCG01000057.1:0-6399 GCA_003533825.1 Phycisphaerales bacterium | reverse complement strand
TTCTCGAATCTGCCGGCAAGCTCGACGACTTTTCGGTTCTGCTCCGGATCGGTCCCGACGGTTATCCAGCCGGCAACGCCCGCGGCCCTGCTGCGCTCTAAGACCGCATCGATATCCCCGGCTAACTGCTCGAATGTTAAATGACAGTGTGTATCAATCAATTCCATTATTTACGAGCTAAGATTTCTCGAATTCGTTCTTGTGCTGCCGCCACCATTTTTTCCAGTATAGTATATACTCTTGTTCGTTGTCCTGATAGTCTTTTTGCCGATCCTCGAGTTTCTTTTCGATACCACGGTACATGTATTCTCTCGCGGCATCCGGATCGTAGAAATGACGGGGTTCCCATGAGTTTGAGTGGTCCGAATTGATGCACCTTCTCAAGGCCGAAACGGCCGCCATGCGAATGTATATTTTCGAGTTGTCCAGGAATCCGATCATCTCAGGGACACTTGCCATTTCATATCTTCTCCACAATACGTTGGCAATGGCGGTCCGCATCTGCTCATTGTTTTTGACCGCCTCGCAATCCAGGGCCTGCCTGTAGAAATCCGCGTAGTCAAAATCACGAACGCCTCTGTACGGATAGGGGCTACCTTTTTCTCTTCTAATTACCGAGCCGTCTTTTAAATCTATCACAACCCTGCGGGTAGAATCATCCATCGTCTCTAAAAGCCTCAGTTGCAGGCTCGAAACGCAAAAGTCTCTTATGCCGTATTTCCCGAGCGAATCATTCAAATCGAAATCGGACGGATTCATCCGCAGCAACTTCAGAGGCCCTTCGAAGCCGGGGGAGTCATCGGCCTGAAAGCTGGAGATAATGGAAACGTTTCTTACAACCATATCGTCACAAGAGCGCATTTTCCTCAGTGCTTCTTTTGCTCTCATTAAGCCGGCCGCCATTATCCGAAACAGCTCTTTGTCCTCCCTGGAGAATCGTATTTTGCGAATCATTGCATCGCCAAGATATCCAAGCTCTTCGGCCGCCTGCAGCTTAACCAGCTCATTCTCCGAGTCACGTCCTGCGAGAAATTCCGCCAGCAGCTTCAAATCGGGCGTCTCGCCCAGATTGTATTGAGCTACTTCGGGCCGGACTCGGGCCTTACTCTTAATCCGGCCCAGTTTGTAATTGTCTCCCGATGCTTTCAAAAAGACCAGGCACACTTCGTTCTCTGATAAGTCGGTATATAGCTCTCCGGGCAGAAGGCCTAACATCGAATTACCATTTTTCGGGTGTCTAAATTCGATATCGATAACGTCCGGACATTCGCCTTTGATGATGGACAGAACTTTCGACGTGGCTATCATTCCAAGCAAGTCCTGCTGCCCTGGGAACAGGTTGCCTTTAACGATTTTCTCCTGACGAATGGACATTACCTGCACTTTGCAGACCAAATCAGCATTGGCTCTTGCCTGAAAGGAGCTGTTCAAATGCCAGCCGTTTGAACCGGCAGGGAAGCCGAATGATACGGCCCCGGACAATAACAACCATGCACAAAGAGTAACAAATGGGAATATTCTGTACGAAAAGATATCACGCTTCATGGTTCATTTTCTCCGAACGAATTCCTTAATTGCACGGCGGGATCAGAGATGAATTCTTCAAGATGTGTAGACTAAGCCGATCCGCGATCATCACACTGATACTATTATAGGCGTGAAGATCGATAAAACGTTCAGGATTTTTCTTAAATTATCCGGAATTTATTGGAACAGATAGGGATTTCCATCCTAAGGCACAAAGGCGTTTTCGTAATGTCTTATCTGCTCGGGGCCTTTTTCGCCAAGTATGATTGTTACCACATCGAAACGACAAGGACGATCCTCGATATCGTTGGTGGCGAGAAAGTGGCGTGCCGTCCGGAGCATTCTGGTTTTCTTGGCTTTTGTGACGGCCGACTCGGAGGGGCTGAAATCCTCGTTCGCCCTGGTCTTGACTTCGACAAAGACGAGCGTCCCGTCGGTATCGACCATAATAAGGTCGATTTCGCCGGTCTTGCAGTAAAAATTGCGAGTGAGGATTTTGAGACCTTTGCGCTTGAGGTATTTCTCGCAGCGTTTTTCACCCCATCGGCCGAGCAGCTCAGTTGATTTTCTATTTACGATTTTCGATTTACGATTGCCAAGCCGCATTTGTAAATCATAATTCATAAATGTTATCTGGATATGGTATGGTCGCTGTGCCGCTGGGCAAGCCTGACGGCCTTGCCGGTCCGGTCGCGCAGATAATAGAGCTTGGCCCGCCTGGTCTTGCCGCTTCGGATCGGCTTGATGTCGAGGACATTGGGCGAATGCAGCGGGAAGATTCGTTCGACGCCCTCGCTACCGACCATTCGCCGGACCGTGAAGTTTTCGTTAATGCCCCGGCCTTTGCGGGCAATGACCGTGCCGGAAAATACCTGCGTCCGCTCTTTTTCGCCCTCTTTGATACGGCAGTGAACCTCGACGATATCGCCTATCTCGAAGTGAGGGATCTTATCCTTGAGACTCTTGCTCTCAACGGCGTCTAAAATTTCAGTTTTCACTGATTTATCTCCTAAACTATCTATAGTCGATAGTAAATAGCCCTGATAGTGCACCGCACACCATCTCCAAAGCTGGTGGGCAATGCTTATCCTATGTTTAACTAACGACCGGATACTAAATATTAAACTGTGGATAATAACCATCTTTTACCCTAAGAGCAAGCTTTTTTTCAAAAAATCCCGTTTCGAGCCGCATTTTGCCTGTTAGAGCTGGCAGCCCCATCGTGCATCGGCGAAATTTATTGACAAAAACCCTGCTAATTTGGTAAAATCCAATAGTATCTCAACCAGCCGAAAAACCTTGCAGGAGGTCTGAAAATGTATCAGCGGGCAAATTTAAGTGTTTTGCTTGTGATTTTTGCATTTTTTACAGCATTTGGAGTCTGTGAAATCGCCGCCGGCAAGATTATCTATGTTGACGAAATCGCCGCCGGGGCGAATGACGGCTCAAGCTGGGACGGCGTATAGTTTTCTGCAGGATGCCCTGGCGGACGCCAACGAGGCTGAAAAGCCTGTCGAAATCCGGCTGGCCCAGGGCAGCTATAGCCCAGATGAAGATATTCTGAATCCGGAAGGCACCGCCGAGAGGCAGGCCACGTTCCAGTTGATCAACGGTGTCTCACTCAAAGGCGGCTATGCCGGGCTTGGCACGGCGGATCCCAATAGCCGGGACGTAATATTGTTTGAGACGGCCCTGGTCGGGGAGATTCGGCAAACCGGCTTCGGCGGGGGCAACAGCTATCACGTTGTTATCGGCAGCGGGACGGACGAAACAGCCGTGCTGGACGGCCTTATCGTCGCCGGCGGAAATGCAGATGGGCCGAGATTAGGCCGGGAGCCCGACTACGACTACCAATTCAGATATGGCGGAGGATTGTATAACGACGCCGGGAGTCCGACTCTGATCGACTGCGTATTCGTCGACAATTCGGCCTATATAGGGGGCGGTGGGATGTACAACTCAAACGGCAGCAATCCGGCCCTAATCGACTGCATATTCGACTGGAACTCGGCAGTTGACGGATGCGGAATTTACAACCTAAACAGCAACCCGATCCTGACCGGGTGTGTTTTCAGTATGAACATCGCACAGAACAACGGCGGCGGTATGTACAATGAGCAAAGCAGCCCGATTCTGACCGACTGTGTGTTCATCGACAACTCCGGCAGCTATGGAGGCGGGATATACAACAGCCAAAGCTCTCCGGCGCTGACCGACTGCATGTTTATCGCGAATACTACCTTAACAATCAGAAGCTTCGACAACACGCTGTCGGCCGGCGGAGCGATGTACAACGACCGCAGCAGCCCTGTTCTGAATAACTGCATATTTTCCGAGAACAGCGCATACGCATCTTTGATCAACTTCGGCGGCGCGATGTACAACAACGACAACAGCAATCCGGTGCTTACCGATTGTTCGTTTGAAGCAAACTGGGCCGAGAATTACGGAGGCGGGATTTACAATTCCGAAAGCAGCCCGACCCTTACCGATTGCATATTTAACGGGAACTGGGCGGAGGAGTATGGCGGCGGGATGTACAACAAGCAAAGCAGTCCGACGTTGACAAGCTGCTGGGTAATTTGGAACTGGGCCGCGGTAATAACGTCTTACCATGACTCTTACCCCTCCGGCGCGGGCATTTATAATGAGGCCGGCAGCCCGGTTCTCAGCGCCTGCTTAATAAGCGGCAATTACGCAGAGGGAGATGGTGCCGGATTGTACAATTCCAATGGCAGCCCGGAACTCGATAACTGCATAATCGCGGGCAACTGGACGATGGATTTCGGCGGCGGGATGTTTAATAGCTCTGGAAATCCGATGCTGACCAACTGTACGTTTTTTGGGAATATTGCTTATGAAGGCAATGCCATGGTCTGTGATTCGCCCGAGCGGAATTCGCCGGGCAATGTTCAGATGACCAACTGCATCCTCCGGGATGGGGGCGATGAAATATCGAATATCGGCGATTCAGTTATTACGGTAACCTACAGCAATATCCAGGGCGGCTTTCCCGGTCGGGGCAATATCGACGCCGATCCTCTTTTTGCTCAGGCCGGTTATTGGGTGAACTTCTACGATCCGAATATAATCGTCGAGCCGGACGACCCGAACGCATCATGGACCGACGGCGACTACCACTTAAAATCCGAGGCAGGCCGATGGGATCCGAACAGTGAAACCTGGGTGATAGATGATGTCACCAGCCCCTGCATCGATGCCGGCGATCCGAACAGCCCCGTCGCCTTCGAA
Organism: Phycisphaerales bacterium; assembly: GCA_003533825.1. Classification (GTDB taxonomy): domain Bacteria; phylum Planctomycetota; class Phycisphaerae; order Sedimentisphaerales; family Anaerobacaceae; genus JAFGPJ01. The sequence continues at coordinate 1,620 of DQCG01000057.1, read as the reverse complement.
CCATCGCCCAACGGTGGCATCATAAACATGGGCGCCTTCGGCGGCACAACCGAAGCAAGTAAATCCCCCTCCGGCCTTAACGCCAGGTACGGCGGCGGTACAGGAGAGCCCAACGATCCCTACCTGGTCTACACCGCCCAACACCTGAACACAATCGGAGCCGAGCCTAACGATTACGACAAGCACTTCAAGCTGATGGTGGATATTGATCTGGCGGGTTATTTATATGATACAGCCCTTATTGCTCCACATGTTGGAAACCAAGACTTATTCAAGGGAACTCCTTTCACCGGCGTCTTCGACGGCAATGGTCACACTATTTCACATCTGACAATCGAAGGCGGGGGGTTGATGAGTCTGTTTGGTCAAATGGAATCCGGGGCGGAAATCAGGAATCTGGGAATAGTGGGTGTCAACATAGCAAGTTTAAGTATTGAGGTTGGTGGACTTGTAGCACACAACCAAGGCTATGTGACTAACTGCTATAGCGCCGGTACGGTTAGTGGCGATTGGTCTGTTGGCGGACTGGTGGGAGTTAACTACGGTACTGTGACCAACTGTTACAGCAACAGTACAGTTAGCGGGAATAATCTTGTTGGCGGGCTGGTGGGGATTAACTACGGTACTATAACCCACTGCTACAGCAACAGTACAGTTAGCGGTGATTGGCAAGTCGGCGGCCTCGTGGGTAACAACTGGGAGGATACTGGTATCACCTCAAGTTTCTGGAATACTGAGACTTCAGGACAGACCAGCAGTGCCGCAGGGATGGGCCTAACTACTGCTCAGATGCAGGTGGCCAGCACATTCCTCGAAGCCGGCTGGGACTTTGTGGACGAGACGGATAACGGCACGGAAGATATCTGGTGGATTCTCGAAGGGCAGGACTATCCCAGACTGTGGTGGGAACTCTCCGATTGACTATTTACAATTTACTATTGACTATTATTCCTGCTCCTTTAACTGTGCTTAAATCGGCGGTTTTTGAGCTGAATGCTGCTGAAAAGCACCCCCGCTTTTTTTGAGGGAAAGAGTATAAAAGCGGGGGCTTCGAAGGATTACAAGTTTCAAATTCAGCTTTTTGTTAAGATTCCGTTTCGATAATGCCCTTAAAATGCTCTGCGCGTGCGCAGCCAGCTTACAAGACCTACACCGATGCTGCCCAACAAAATGATTCCGAGGGCGGGGATCATTTCGGCAATACCATTAATTTGAGAATATTCCTGTATTTCGAAGCTCCAATCGTTCCATTGTGCCGCTGCCGTATCCCAGTTCAGGTCGGCGTAATCCTCGCCGATGGGCGAGATCATGTTGTTGGGCTCGATTTCATTCCGGTTAATATAGCCGGCAGGCTCATCACTCGACCATACCCAGGTCCCCTTCATGGCGGTATCCTTGAAAGCTGTCCAAAAACGGGTTCTGCTTTCTAAGTTCGCTATTAACCACGATTCTTTAGCAGTTTCATTGATTGTCACCAAATTCCCGCCCAATCCAAAAGCGTTATTCTCCGAATTTACAGGCGATCCATCAGCTCCGGGAGACATGATATAATACCAATGCCCGCCGGCAGGATTGTAGATCGGGGCGCATTTAGCGATGTCAATTATGCCGGCTGAGCAG
>DQCG01000447.1:1635-9710 GCA_003533825.1 Phycisphaerales bacterium | reverse complement strand
ACCTGGCCGTAAGAAACCATGCGCCGCTCATTTCTCGCAGCCAGAAACCTCCACACCAGGCAACCGTCACTCGCCCGCAGGCAATACACGTATCCGTCATGCGACCCGAAGTAGACCCTGCCGCCGTAAAAGGTAGGTGGTGAATCGACACGGCCTCCACAGGTGTATTTCCAGATCTTCTTGCCGCTGGCTGCGTCTAACGCGTGGACCGTATGAGTCTCCGGAGTGGCCGCCATAAGGATGTCGTGCGCTGATACCAGGCTTGTGAGCTTGTCATTCACGCCTGCCGCCCACAGCTTCTTTAAATCTGTTGGAACCGATATCGGTGTGCAACCGCTCCGTGCCCTGTCATGGCGATACATTGGCCAGGCCGATGTGCTTTCGATGCTCATGTGCCCATTGTCGGAGTATGCCGGGCCCTTCTCGAGGCGGTCGGAGACTACAATCTCACGTTCGACATCCCGGGTCGGCCTGGCGGGAGCGAGGGCGTTGAAACCCGATGTCTTGGTTTCCATAAGACATGCGCAGGAGTGAGGCCCTGCGTAGATCAGCCCATTGGCCGGCATGAGACCGTAAAGGCACGCACCGCGGGTCCAGTGGTTGACATCCACTTTCTTGGCTCTTACGTCTACAACTTCTATGCCGGTACGTGATGCCAGCAGATAGCGTGTCGTGCCTTTCGAGCGGTAGCAGCGGGGATGGAACCACGTCATCCTGGGTGGCGAGAACGCGGCTTTTACTTCGCCGGTATGAATGTCTTTGCCGATGAACTTGCCTCCGCCGCTTCCAGCGGACCACACCAGGTCGTTGATAACAAGCGCATCGCCTGGTGATACGTGGCCTGACCGGGGGTGGGCAGACCGCCACAGCCATTCTCCGGTCTTTCTTGAATATGCGGCGATTGTTTTATTGTGCTCATAGAGAAGTACATCATCGTAGGAGACCAAAGTCGGTGGAGTACGTGTCGTCAGTGAGGTGAACTTTGGCACGTTGGCTTGTCGCCACTGTTCCTTGCCGGTTTCGCGGTTGAGACTCACGATATGTCGGCCTGTGTGGAAATAGACGCTGTCTGTATCGACCGTGAGGGTGAGACGGGCAATAGGGGAATCGAAGCGCCATAGCTCTTCGCCCGAGTTCGCATCGATCGCCGTAACGTACTGTCTTTCGCTGGGTTTCCAAACGCCTATCGTACCCATGGCTCTTATGGATTCGGTCCAACAGTGTTCGTTTTCCGGTTTGAAAACATCGGACTTGAAATCCTCATTCACTCGCAGATAAATTACGTTATCAGAAACGAGAATCTCCTCCGTGCCTTCCGTGCCCTCGTATGTTTGAACCGTCGCCCCCGTAGCGGCATTCAACGCTGTTACAGGCTGTGTCAGACCGAGTGTTACGTAAACCCTGCCTCCGATAGCAACCAGGCGACGTGGTATCGTTGCAGGCCCGGCCTTTAGCGGCCACAAATGAGTTTGCCATAACGGGATGTCGCGTTTCCAGAGAATCACACCATTGAATGCATCGCGTGCGATGAGTTTCCACTCAGGCGGAAGCTGAACGGAGGCGCTTGGGCCTTCGTCCATGATGTAGAAAATCCGTCCGCCGGCTGATACCATGGCATTCATGCTCGACATCTTCTCGTGGGAGCGTGTCCATTTTGGGCCACCGTTCCACTGCAGACGGCGGGGTGAATCGATGACAGTATCATTCGCCACGGCATTATTGTCCGGACCGTGCATATAGTGGGTCCACTCGTCGATCCCACCTGGCCACTCCTTGACAGTCCTGGACCACTTGCCTTCACGCCGGATACAGGCGACGCCGCCGGGGCAAAGTACGCGCATAACCTCGTCCATCGAGACGTTACCCAGATTTTCGGCAACCAACAGATTCACGAGATTGTCGATGTAGGGCAAATGTATGCCATCGAACGTATCGGCGGAGACCGTGCCGTAGAGTCCGCTTGCCGCGATCTGCCGGCGGGCTCGGCTCACATCGTCCGGGTTCGTATCCAAACCATGCACGAGATAGCGGTCGTTCGCATAAAACCCGACCGTACGCTTGCCGTCGCCGCAGCCGAGGTGGACAATGAGACCACCGCGAACTCCCGATTCCTGTAAAATCCGTATGGGTGTCTGAGCAGAGCAAACACTGATGCAAATGAATAGCAAAAACAGAACTGCTTGTAAGTATCTTGACATCTTAACACCTTTCGCGTGTTGTTCAAATACTCGTATAGGCCATTTGATGAATTAGCATAGCATATCACTGCTCCCGGTAATTTTCAAGAGTCTGCGATAGTGTCTCTCCGTGCGAACACTCCGAGGCGAGAAGGCACGGCACATAGCTATAGCAGCATACACTTTTCAATTATACTTTTCGAGCTTGTGTTTACGGGTGTTTGTTGGATTCTATTGTATTTGGAATCTATTGGGATTTTATAAATCCTTTAGAAACAACGATGTTTATCCCAAAACAGGTCTGCAATTTTTAGCAGGTAATGAACATGGATTGTGTGAACAGCGTCAGTTACACTTCTGACAGAATAGCCGAGAGTGAAATCTGTTCCGATACGAGCCGGTGTTTTCAGTCCAGTCCCCGCCTTTTGAGTAAGGCATCAACCTTGGGTTCAGACCCTCTAAATCTAACATATTGAGCCATCGTATCGTTGCTTCCCTTTGAAAGAACATTTTTTCTGAATGAAGCGGCCAGCTCCTTATTAAACAGATCGGTTTCCTTGAATGCCTGGAATGCATCAGCGTCAAGAACCGCAGCCCAGATATAACTGTAATACCCGGAAGAATATCCTCCGCTGGAAAATATGTGGCCGAAATTTGTACTTTGATAGCGAGATTCAATCTCAGATATTAATCCAATTTTATCCATTGACTCTTTTTCAAATCTTGCGGCATTCTGCTCGGTTGGATCTGTAAGTACGTGCCAATCCATATCCAGAAAAGAGGCGGCCAGATATTCAACTGTCATAAAGCCCTGATTGAAGTGTTTAGCATTTTCAAGCTTATCAATCAGTTCCTGTGGAATCGGTTTGCCGGTTTCATAATGAAACGCATAGGTTTTCAGTACTGCGGGATCCCTTGCCCAATTTTCCATAATTTGTGATGGAAGCTCGACAAAGTCCCTGGGCGCTCTTCTCGACCCACTATAAGTTGTATTTCCGAATAGACTGTTCAATCCATGGCCTAACTCATGGAAGAGTGTTAGCACTTCATCCATACTCATCAAGGATGGTTTATCCGCTGTGGGTTTTGCAAAATTGCCAACATTGTAAACCAGTGGCGTAATGAAATTGCCGTCAATGTTGGACTGGCTCCTGAATGAGCTCGACCAGGCGCCGCTCCTTTTGCCATCGCGAGGGTAATAGTCGGAGTAAAATATACCCAGGTGTGTTCCATCAGCTTCCAGAACCTCGAATACTTCGACGTCCGGATGATAAACCTCGATATCATTCCTTTTGACAAACCTTATTCCGTACAGCTTCTCGGCCACATCAAAAGCACCCTCGCGAACATTTTGCATTTTGAAATAAGGGCGAAGCATAGCATCAACCAGGGCATATTTTTCTTTTTTCACTTTTTCGGCATAATACCACCAGTCCCAGGCCTGCAGTTTGAAATCATGGCCTTCTCTGTCAATGATCGCCTGCATATCTGCGACTTCCATTCTTGCCCTTTTTAAGGCGGGCTTCCACAAGTCGTTCAGAAATTTGTAGACATTTTCCGGATTCTTCGCCATGTTTCTTTCAAGAACGAAATCAGCATGGGTTTTATAACCCAACAAGTTCGCTTTTTTAATCCTGAGAGCAGCAATTCTGGATATCAGCTTCTTGTTATCAAATTCATCGTTGTTATTGCCGCGATTGATATATGCCTTGAAAACGACCTCCCTCATATTACGTTTTTCCGAATGCATCAGAAAGGGAATAAAACTTGGCTTCTGAAGCGTGAACACCCATTTGCCTTCCATGCCTCTGGCTTTTGCCATTTCAGCAGCAGCTTGAACAACTCCATCCGGCAGGCCGGCAAGATCCTCATCTTTATCTACTATCAGAGCGATAGCGTTGGTCTGTTTCAGATGATTTTGTCTGAACTTAATGTAAAGATTGCTCAACTCTTCATTTATATTTCTTAACTTTTCTTTGTCTTCATCATTAAGATTAGCTCCACTCCTGACAAAACGCAGAAAATAGTTTTCCAGCAGTATGTTTTGTTCGGCGGTAAGCCCAAGACTTTCTTTCTTTTGGTAGATTTGTTTTATTCTTGCGAAAAGTTTTTCATTTAAATTGATATCGTCATTGTGTTTAGCCCGTAACGGTGCGACTTCTTTCGATATATTCTGTAATTCATCATTTGTGTTAGCACCATTAAGACAACTGAACACTCTGCTTACCCGATTAAGCAGCTCTCCGCTTTTCTCCAATGCTTCAATAGTGTTCTTGAAGGTGGGCTCTTCTTCGCTATTTGCAATCACCTCAACCTCAGCTTTTTCAGCTTCCATTGCTTCGAGAAATGCGGGCATAAAATGCTCATCTTTAATTTCATCAAACGGGGGTGTTTGGAATGGTGTATTCCACTCTTTTAACAGTATGTTTTCCGGTTGAACGCTGCAGCCAATGGTAAGAATAGCCATAGTGAAAAGGTACATAGCTTCTTTCATTTTCTTCATCCTTTAGTTTGACAATTAGTTCCTTAGAAAGAATCAGGGTGTAGTCTATATGGAGAATCTATACTTTAGAAGCCTGTTTTTCAAGAAGAAATCGTGTTATATTGTCTTTTCGACGCTTAGAACCGATAAATTATAGTGGTACTGAACAGAAAAGATTGGACACGACGGATTTGGCTGTTTGATAAGGAATTTATTATGAAGAGAAAAGTGATTAAGTTCTCAGTGATTGTGCTAATGGTGTTGCTGGGCAGCGTTCCTATGCATGGCGGAGAACAAAAGAATCCATTTGCCGGGGAATCACTGCCAAATGAATGGACATGGAAGCGGCCGAATCCGGAAGCATGGCGACTGCGGGACGGAGGACTTGAGATCAAAATCGAGCCCGGAAATATGTGGGGCCGGAAGAATGACGCCAAGAACGTGCTGTTGATCCCCATTGCAGACGATCTTCGAGAATCCGGAACGGATGTCCGGGTGACGTATGCGAATTCACCCACGCGGCGGTGGGAGCAGGTTGATCTCGTGTGGTACTACCGAGACAGCCATATGGTAAAGATCGGGTTGGAACTCGAGCACGGGAAAAACTCGGTGGTCATGGGGCGCGAAGAGGATGATCGAACGCGCACGATCAAGATTGTTCCCATAGAAACCGATGAGGTCACTGTTCGGCTCAAGGTAACGGGAGGGCAAGTGCAAGGATACTACCGTCTCGCTCCCGAGGATAAATGGACCAAAGTTGGAGCCTGTACTGAACCGAGGCCGACCGGAAGCAATGACAAACCCCATGTGAGCATTCAGTGCTATCAGGGAGATCCGCAGAATCCGCACTGGGCGAGGATTACAGGGCTTAAAGTTGATTCGGTCATTAAGGCAAAGGCGGAACGCGATTATTCCTTCGATGGCAAGATTTCCCGCACCGTACTCGAGAATTACCTTTCGCGAGCGATTACTTTCGCGGAGTTGCTCAACGGCGAGCGCATCGAGAAGCAATTGGGAGGCAACACCGAGGACAACATTCGAATGCTCACCAATGTCGGTGCCAAGTTCGCCGGCCGAGCTATCTACATGTGGGGCGGTGAGAGCCGCCTCGATGGGCTGCTCGAACGAGCCCGCCCGATTGTAAAAGAAATCCACACCGCCGACCCCGATATAGTTCTGCAGGCCGCCGCCTTCGAAATAGTAAGCAGGCAGGTCGAGACACTCAAAGTTCCCAAGTGGGTCTTCGATGAATTTGACCTCGACTTCGAGAATCGTAACTTCGACTATGAAGCTATGCTCTACCCCGACGGCCACCGCGTCGATCACTGGCGCATCGGCTCATCCGTTCCCGATATGAGCAGGCTTGAAACTCGCATGTGGTTTTTCTATCTCGCCGCACGTTATATTGATATCGGCGTCGAAGCCATACACTTCGGTCAGGTCGAGATCATGGACGACCGCGACCCGGATCATCATGCCTGGCGAGACATGATGACCCGCGTCCGACAATATGCCGCTAAGAAGGCAAGACGTCATTTTCTACTCACTGATGCACACGTTCCCAGTGGCGGCATCGTCCATGACGACAGGCTCTTGTTCGACTTCCACTCCTTCCCGCTGCGGATTGATGAGGTCGTTACTGAGCCGCAGAAAGGTGTTTTGAAGGTTGGCTACCTTGATAGCATTTTCACCCGCAGCAAAGGCGGTATCAGCCCGAGTGGCTGGCGATGTGACAGCCTGCCTTACATCGTTGAACTGGACAACTTCGGCTCAAGCGGCAAGCCCGGCCAGAACATCGGATTGCACTATATATGGGGCTACGACGAAATCTGCTGGTTCGCTCACCAACCTGCCGACTACCGCAACTCCTGGCTCAGGTACGCCTGGGAATGGATACGCCGACACGATTCCAACGGCTACCTCCAAATGCCCGGCAGCAGAACCTTGGCCAATCCTGTTGGAAAAAAGATCTGGTACTGGGCGAACACCCCTTCCAGGGCTATCCCCACCGGCTTCGGCCAGGAGGAAATAATAAAAGCAATCTGGGCCAAAGACAAATAGCACATTCTACCCAAAATCCTGCCACTTGTTACGGGCGAAGCCGTGGTCGTAAATCGATTATCCCTGTGAAATCCTGGCCCAAGACAAGGTGGACGGTAATTTCTCTGGTGGCATAGGGTAGTAAACTCGAATGTATTTGGTTAAAATGATTGGAAAGCAGGGATGAGACGTTATCAGGCTTTTTTAATGATTGGAAGGTTGCGATGAATCGACGAAGTTTTTTGTCATTGATGTGTCAGGCTCCGGTGGCATTTTCTTTTGCGAATGCTACGGCAAAAACGCCCGCTGCTAAGCCGAATGTGATTGTTATTCTTTCTGATGATGCGGGTTATGCCGATTTTGGGTTTACGACTAATAAACTGATACCGACTCCGAATGTAGACAGGCTCGCCCGTAACGGGATTGTATTCACTCAGGGCTATGTCAGTGCCTCAACGTGTACACCTTCGCGAATGGGCCTGATGACGGGGCGGTATCAGCAGCGTTTCGGCGCAGAATGCAATGTACCGACGATTCCCACGCCCGGGTATACGAAAGAAGACCTTGGCCTCGATCTCAGTCAGCCCACGATGGGCGATGCGATGAGGGACCAGGGCTATCGCACGATAGCCATTGGCAAATGGCATCTGGGCGAGCTGCCCAAATATCATCCGAATCGCCGGGGATTCGATGAGTTCTATGGTTTTCTCGGAGGATCGCGTTCTTATTGGCCCTTAAAGAATCCAGCCGTCGGCCATGCAATTCTGCACAATGACAAGCCCGTTGACGAAGAAAAGGAAATTACGTATCTGACCGACGATTTTACTGATGCTGCATTGGAGTTCGTTGATCGAAACCGCAGGCAGCCATTTTTCATGTACCTCGTCTACAACGCTGTGCATGGGCCTAAGCACGCCAAAGAAGAAGATATCGAGCAGTGCGGCCAGATTTCCGAAAAGGGTAGAAAGCTTGTCGCGGCGATGACACGCTCGATGGATCACAATATCGGCCGACTGCTAAACAAACTCGATGCGCTAAAGTTGACGGAAAATACATTGATCATCTTTGTAAACGATAACGGCGGGCCGCAGGATAAAAGCTATTCCAACTCTCCCCTTCGTGGCTTCAAGGGAACCTATTGGGAAGGTGGTATTCGCGTACCGTTTGTAATATCCTGGCCTGCCAAGCTGCCTAAGGGCAGCAAGTACGCCCATCCGGTATCATCCCTGGATCTGCTTCCGACATGTCTTGCCGCAGGCGGCGTAAAAGTTCCGCCTGATTGGAAAATCGACGGTGTGAATTTGCTGCCGTTTATACAGGGTGATTCCTCCAATGCACCTCACGAGACTTTATTCTGGCGTTTCTGGCGGGTAAGC
>DQCG01000447.1:625-1620 GCA_003533825.1 Phycisphaerales bacterium | reverse complement strand
TGGCACGCCGGGGCCCGTGGAAACTGATCCGCGTTGCAGATGACCCACTTCAAGCTGAACGCAAACTCATACTGCCCCTGATGCTCTTCAATATCGATACTGACCCGGCGGAAACCAAAAATCTTGCAAAAGAATATCCCCAAAGAACGCAGCAACTCCTTGCGGCACTAAAGAGCTGGGAAACAACGTTAGCCAAACCAAGATGGTATGACGGCTCGAACTGGAAACACTGGCAAAACGAATCGGTGAAAAATCACCGTATGCATCAGGACGGGTGACAGCGCCCCGCATCCACATACACTTTTCATTTACACTTTTATCGTTGTGTTTATGAGTATTTATCGAGTTCTATTGTGTTTGGAGTTTTCTGATACTTCATAATTCGTGCAGAAACAAGGATGCCCCTTCAGGAGGTAGCCTGCAATTTTTGCAGGGGGTCTGTATGAGCACAAGCAGTTTGTGCAGGCGATATTCTCTTTTCTCACTTGGACTCGTACATTGAATGAATAATGGCTTTTCGAGACGTTTTACCGTCTCGAAAACCTTGTTGCACTAAACGCAGGGTAACGATTTTAGAAGTTTTGTCCTGTTCTAATCAAAGCCTGGACTAACTATCTACGGTTTGATTGTGAATTTCGGCTGTAAATACGAGCAAAATACAGTATTTTGGAGCTCAAATTGGATGTGTGGATAGACCGGCAGCAATGGCTCGGTATGATGCGTTAGAACCGACCTATTGTTTTGAATTCATAGGGATGTTGTGAACCTGTCAAATTCAGGTGGATATCTCAGATCATGGACTGCGTGAACGTGGTCTCGGTAACTGTTCAAGCAAAACCAGCTGCTCACTGCCACAGTGCGGGCATTTTAATGTTTTGTTAGTAACAGGTGAATCTTCATTTTCTGATTGCCGGATAGGCCGACCTGACATTATAGAAGCCAAAATCATGGAGTTGGCCAGTGTGCTTACGTGGTGAGCATTGGACTTGTGCCAT
>DQCG01000447.1:0-564 GCA_003533825.1 Phycisphaerales bacterium | reverse complement strand
CTGGATGTAATCCACCTGCCGGCCTTACGGTCCTTGTAGCGGGTTGTTACATGTCTCTGGTCCATGCTTATAATCCGATTATTGGTGATGGCAATCCGAAATACATATCGAGCAAGATAATTTAATACGACAGATTTGCCCTGGCCGTAGTGCAGGCTGTGAGCAACCCAGTTTTTTGACCATGTCCTCGGATCAACGCTTCTATAAAGGTCATAGTCTCTTCTTTTTAGCCTTGCCTTAAACTTATGACGAATCCGTTTTGACAGTGCTTTGACCGGAACCAGATATTTCTTCTTACAGGAAATCCAACGGCCATTATTATCTACTCCGCCACCGGTAACCAGCATGTGAATATGCGGATGGTACGTTAAATTGTTCGCCCAGGTATGCAGAACGGCTAATATCCCTACCCGGCCGCCCAGATGCTTCGGATCATCTGCCAGCTTTATCAGAGACTCAGAGGCAGTCTTCATCAGCAGAGAATACATCCGTTTTGGACGGCTGCGAAAGATCCGGTGCAAAGTATCCGGAATCGTCACGATTACGTGAAAATAATCACACGGC
>DQCG01000376.1:8961-9368 GCA_003533825.1 Phycisphaerales bacterium | reverse complement strand
AATCTAACAATCTCGTGTTCATTTGTAACCTCCTGTATAGTAATAACATAATAACCTATACAGTAGTTATCGGACTGACGCTGGCGATCTCTTGAATCACAAAAAAATTAGATGCGGTAGCCCTGCCCTTAGGGTCACGGTTCGCAACCACTGATAGAAACGTCGCAGAAGAGGTGGCCCGCGAGATATGGGAACGAGCTGTGTTCCGATCCGACAAACCAACCACAGATACAAGAACAATAGCAGGTTTAGTGAAGGCTTATCTGCAATACGCCAAGAAGTACTACTGTAACGAAGATGGTAAAGCTACACGAGAGCCGGAGAACTTGCGATACGGCTTGGCGCCTTTGGTGGAATACTGCCCCACGCTGGGAGTAGAAGAACTCGGACCTTTGAAACTAAAGGAA
>DQCG01000376.1:0-8919 GCA_003533825.1 Phycisphaerales bacterium | reverse complement strand
GCAAATGATCAAATGTGGCTGGTGTCGTAACGTCGTCAACCAACGGATAAATATGGTCAAGCGTATGTTCCGGTGGGCTGTTTCAGAGCAACTTGTTCCAGCCAGTACGTACCACGGTTTGCAGGCTGTTGAAGGGCTTAAGCGTGGACGCTCCGGTGCGAGGGAAACCGAACGTGTCCAGCCGGTTGCCGAGAAGCATGTTCGCACCATTCTGCCATTTTCTTCACCAACAGTAGCCGCAATGATCCAGTTGCAGTTGCTTACGGGTATGCGGTCCAGTGAATTGGCCTCTATAAGACCGTGTGATATAGAAACAGGTGGTAAGATCTGGCTGTATCGGCCTGTCACTCATAAAACCAGGTACAGAGATCACGAACGAACAATCTCCATCGGGCCGCGCGCACAGAAGATCCTCAAGCCGTTTCTAAAGCGGAAAATAACCGACTACTGTTTCTCACCTGTCGAATCTGATGCAAACCGGAGGCAGCAGCGCTGCAAGAAAAAAAAGAATGTCAAGATTTCTGAAAAGGTGCGAAGCAGGTATGATAAAGACAGTTATCGCCGTGCGATGCAATATGCGATTAAAGCTGCTCGCAAGGCTGGAATAGATGTTCCGGATTTCCATCCTCACCAACTGCGTCATACGGCTGCTACGCGGATCAGAAAAGAAATGGGACTCGACGCCGCCAGGGCAATGCTGGGACACCGGAACCTGAAGATTACGGATGATTATGCTGAGCTGGATCAAGCATTAGCTGGCGAGGCGGCTCTGAAATTCGGATAGTTGGCGACTGCCTCAGATGGATGAGTGAAGCTTGGCCGATCAAGAGAGAATGAGCGAGAATACAGAAACTTGCTGGGTGAGATGGTGGCAGTACGTGTGAATCCGGAAAGCCTTGATCGGCGATTCTCCGGGGCCAGAACACGTCTGAGGGCTATAGACAATCACCAAACACCCTCTGGGCGAATACCATAGCAGTTGAACGCTTGGAACAGAGCAATGATTGTCCGCCTATCTACAGGGACAGCCGAAGCCCATTCCGGGGCAGTGTAATTCGCCTGATGCGCTGTCGCAGGTCCACGGCCCGTGTAGTGCCAAGAGAAGTTTGTGAGCACCAGAAAGAACTCCTTTGCAGGTCTCTCCTGAGTAGGTTCTGGATGCCTATCCATGAGTTCGAACACGTCTCTCATCCAATTATCAAAGCCTTCTTCCGACTCCGGCGTGAGCGGTAAGTTGACATCAATGCCTATTAGATATGGTAAACCATCTGTCGGCTTCCTTAAGGCCCTACCGTATAGACTACTTATATCCGCTGTGAGACAAGAGTAATCGGGACAATTTCCTGATTCATGCAGAACACCGGGGCGATGTCGGCTCTTGGCCTCTACAATGATAGTTTCCCCAGACTCAGCGAGAGTTGCTGTGAACTCGGCGTGTCTCTCGTTGGACTCAAGCCAAGAGATGTTGAATCCCGCTCGTACCAGAGATGCTGCCAGTGCGATCTCGTAACGCACACCCTGGAACTCATTATAATTGCGAACACGGTTTAATATTTCTTCCGGCAACTGATTAATAAGGCATAAGCAGTAGATGTCATATGCAAGAGTCAGCAGGGCTTGAACCTCTCCTGTTGGGTGTGAACTCACTACCTGACCGGTTTCAGGAGCCGCGTCGAACACGCGCTCCCTTTGTTCCCCCATAGCAAGCCCCCATTGCATGACTATGTGTTGCTCGTTTGAAGGCAGATTTCGGTGGTTTCTGAACCAGCGATCACCCAGTACGTATCTAAGGTGCCATATAATGAAATCGTCGAACGTCTCACTCACTGAGCGCGTAAAATTGTTTCTGCCAACAGCGCGGATCCGATTGCCTTGATAGATGCACGATATTCCCCTCGGACCAACGTAAGGACGCTCTCTGGCAAGTTGTTGGGATTCTGCTAATTCTTGAAGGCTCAAATTTCTATACGCGTTCATACACATGTGCCAAAACTACCACAGATTTGAGTGGATGATTACAGCATAACAATTTATATCGGATGAATAAGCTTGGAACTTAAAGAACTCTAAGCACGTATGTTGCGCTGGCAGTACGGGTCTCAGCTTCAGGAAGAAATTGAGGCTTGTAGAGAATTGCCGGAGCATATCAAAACAGCTATGAAATATGGTTCTGATGGAATGAAAATTGGCGACTCTGTGGGGCCAGAATACGTCTGAGGGCTACTCTGTGAGATTCTGTGGGCTGGATTACGCACTGTTGCTGTCTCAATATAACCGCACGCGTGCTGGGCAGCAACAAGAGGCTATTCTTCTTTGGCTCCGTGAGATTTTAGGAGCTTGATCATTTCTGCTGATTCTGCGTAATCAAGTGGCGTTTTACCATCGCTATCTCTGGGCATAATCTTAGCCCCTGCTTCAATAAGCATCTTTGCGCCAACTACATTATTCCATTTGGCTGCCATGTGAAGGGGTGTTTTTTCATCATCGTCACGTCCTGAAATATATGCGCCTTTTTCTATCAATAGTTTCAGCAATCGTTCTGACAAGAATTTTTCTAATTCTATATCTCTTTTAGTGTTCTTAGCGTTAAAACAGAACTTTGTGCTGACTATTGCTTGATGCAAGGGCATTGTACGCCCATTACTAAATAAACCACCTTTTGCATATTGATTGTAAGGTCCCGGGCAAGTGCATCTTGCTGCGTTCTTTGAAAAGTTGATAATCTGCTCGTGATTTCATTGGAGATTGATCATGAGCAGCAAACAGGCAAAATCGAATGACGAGCGGGAGCAGTTTTGGCAGATGGTTATCGAGATCTGGCAGGACAGCGACATGTCGGTCAGCAAATTCTGCAAAGCCGAAGGACTGTCAGAAGGAACCTTTTACAACTGGCGAAAGAAACTTGCCGGCGGTTGTTCACGGCGGAACAAAAAAACTGCCCGGAGCCCATCGGCATTCATAGAGGTCGCGTTGCCTAGGAGCGATCACGCAGCTTTAGAGCTTGTGCTTTGCTCGGGCAACACGTTGCGAATAAGTTCCACAGCAGACAACAAAACACTGAGCAATGTAATTTCAGTTTTACGCCAGGCGGGTTTATGCTGACTCTTCCCTGCTCTGTACGAATATTCCTATACACTCAGCCTGCAGATATGCGTTGCGGGTTTAACAAGCTCTCGATGTTCGCAACTAACATTATGGGCTATGACCCGTTCAGCGGCCATCTGTTCGTATACTTCAACAAGCGAGGTGACAAGTGCAAAATACTTTTCTGGGACAGAACAGGTTTTTGCATCTGGTATAAAAGGCTTGAAGAAGGAACATTTGAAAGAATTACCAATCCATCTAAAAGAGCAAGTCTTGAAATTGATATTACGAAGTTATCGTTGATTCTTGAAGGCATAGATATATCCAATGCAAAACAACGTAAACGTTACAATCGCATAATATATTTATAAGGCCTATGTCTCAAAAATATTTGATGTATTTTAAGATTTTTTTCTTGCATATTCTTACATCTTTGCTACACTGTCACCATCGTTATGGATGATGATAATTCTTCTTATATTTTCCTCTTAAATGACAGTAGAAACAAGGATCACTACGGGCGCTTCAATAGAACAATTGCCGGATGACACCAACACCCTCAAGCAGATGGTGCTCATGTTACTGGACCAGATAGACGACTTGAATGGCCAGTTGTATTATCTCAAACGACAGTTATTCGGCAAGAAATCAGAGAAGCTTGATCCGGCTCAGAGATTGTTGTTTGAGAGTCTGTATGACCAGGTCAAGTCTAAGATAGATCAGCAGAAGCCGTCAAAAGCCAAAACTGTCAAAAAGAGAAGAAACACTAATCATAAAGGCAGGAACCCTTTGCCAAAAGATCTGCCCAGAAAAACAATCGAGATCGAGCCGCCGGAAGAAGAAAAAGTATGCCCTGTATGCAATAATGACAAGCAACGTATAGGCTCAGAAGAAACCGAAAAGCTCGAGTATGTCCCCGCATCGTTTTACGTCAAGAAATACGTGCGGTACAAATATGCCTGTAAGGAGTGCGAAAGCCATATATCCATCGGCCAGCTGCCTCCCATGGCGATTGACAAAGGCATAGCCGGCGAAGGGTTATTAGCTCATATTATTACAAGTAAGTATTGCGATCATAATCCTCTAAACAGGCTTGAAGGTATTCTTAAAAGGCATGGCGTTGATATAAATGTCTCTACGATGTGCGACTGGGTCGGCAAGAGTGCTGATTTGTTAGAGCCTTTGGTCAAAAGGATGCACGAGAAGATCCTTCAATCGCCTAAGATCAATACCGATGACACGTCCATTCCGGTAAAGAGCAAGAAGCGTAGAGGCTCTACTTATAACGGCTATTTATGGGTTTATGTCGATGATAAGCATAACGTCGTGTTTGATTTTACGCCGACCAGGTCAAGACAAGGGCCTTTGAAGTTTTTAGGTAAGTATTCCGGCTATGTACAGGCCGATGCCTATAGCGGCTATGATGAGTTCTTCAGAAAATCCGATGCTACAGAGGTGGGCTGTAATTCTCACGCCCGCAGGAAGTTTGACTACGCTTTAGATACTGATCCGGTCAGAGCTGCACGTATGCTGGTTCTGTGGGGCAGGCTTTATGATATTGAGCGTAAAGCCAAGGACGAAAATTACAGTAGTGCACAACTGCTGGAGGCCAGACAAAAAGAAGCCAGGCCGATACTTGCAGAAATTAAAACTGTCCTGGATGAATATAAAAATCAGGTGCTGCCCAAAAGCCCGATAGGCAAAGCTATAACTTATTCGCTGAACCAATGGGAGGCTCTTCACAGATATGTGGATGATCCGATGTTGGATATTGACAACAATCTTTCAGAGCGGATATTAAGGATGGTCGTGATCGGACGAAAGAATTATATGTTTGCGGGAAGTGAAGCCGGAGCCTGGAGAGCAGCGATAATTTACAGCCTCGTTGCAAGCTGTAAGCTGAATGAGATCGACCCGTTCAGGTATTTCAGAGACGTCCTTACCAGAGTAAGCACGCATCCCGCCGCCAAAATAGACGAGCTTCTTCCGAGCGAGTGGAAGAAGCTGAATGCCGAAGCCGATGCAGATCTCGGCGATGACACCGCCAAGATTGTAAGAGTCGCCTGATAGCTCGATTTGAGACAACGGCGATTTTCTTAGGCGGCTGTTCTTGCCCTGGACCTTACGAACAACCACCAAAAGTGGGTTTTGCCGATCCGCCCGGCAATCCGTCCCCTATCTGCTAGAAAAAAATCATTTTCTTTAGACTAAAATGCAAGGATATGTGTATTACAGGGTGAAGACACAGTTTCGAGATCTCAAAACTAAGGGTGTTAATGATTGAAGACAGACTTCTACTGTGGCGGTTCAAAAACGGCAATGAGGATGCTCTGTGTCGGATCTATGAAAAGTACAGAACTCGCTTATTGAAACTGGCCAATGCCCTATCTAATGACAAGGTTTTGGCTGAGGATGTAGTACAGGACGTCTTTGTGTCCTTTGCTCAGTCCGCCAGGCGGCTAAGGGTAAGTGGCAATCTCAGAGCCTATCTGGCCACAAGTGTGGCTAATCGCGTACGTAACAGGTTTAGAGATGATCGTAGTAAGCAATATGTTAGTCTGGATTCGGCCGAGGACATCACCTCTGCGGCGAGGACTCCACAGCAGTGGGTAACATATAGTGAAGACATGCAAAAGGTGAATGACGCAATTGAACAGATTCAGTACGAGCAGAGAGAGGTTGTGCTTCTGCACGTACATGGAGGTATGAAGTTCAAAGCAATCTCACAATTGCAAAACGTTTCAATCAATACTGTCCAGAGCCGATATCGCTATGCCGTGGAGAAGCTCAGGGTTTTATTAAAGGAGCAGATGCTAGGATGAAAAAGGCAAGAGACATACATAGACTATTGGAAAAAGTTGATCTTACAGTCAACGCAGACGCTGATAGGGAAGTGTTGGAAGGGGTTTTAAGAGCAAGCAGAAAATCCACTTCACCTGTTTCTCAAGGAGATGCCCGGAGGATTCTTACCGGAGCGAAACTATGGAGGTTCACATTTTGGCGCAAGGCCGGTTACCTGGCTGCAGCTTTGCTTGTTGTTACTTCCTGGGTGGCCTTCGATTTGCGTAGAGAAGTCACCGACCTGAAAGATGAGCTGGAGTTGGCCCGGCGGGATATCGCTCTTGCTCGGCGTGATGTTGCTATTACTCCCACTGATGATTCAGCTACCATAAACTTGTATTTAAAAGAGCACCGGGATGTCGTCGCTCGACATGTTTCACAGAGTTCGGCAGCACAGGAGCAGGCACAGATGCGTGTGAGCCAACATGACATCCTGTATTATGAATTTCTTGATGATGGGCCGGAATATATGCGTCCCGGCATCATAGTCAGAGGACCTTCATCCCCACGCCAGATCAGTTCGTCCGAAGCCCCCGTGATTTCCAATGGTCACACACTGAGCCTCTCCGAGGCGCGAAAAACCGCCGGTTTTGCATTACAAGCGCCGTCAAGGCTTCATCCATGCTATGAGCTCGATCAGATCAGAGGGATTGATGGACGTGACGCCCTGCAACTGCTCTATACCGACGGTATCAATTCGGTATCGTTGTTCGAGCAATCTCTGGATGGGCAGCGAGGGCTATCACGGCAGGATTTCAGGGAATATGCCGTATATCGCAACACCGAGCAAAACGGAGGGACCATTCTGGCATGGAAGGATAATGCTCTTTCTTATGTATTGGTTGGTAATACCGAAATGGCACAATTAATGAACATGGCGCAGTCTATCAGCGCCGGAAGATGAAAGGAAATGAAGATGAATAACAAGAGATTAGTCGCACTGACAGCATGCCTGATTTTGGCAACCGTCCCCGGAATATCGTCTTTGATTTTGGCCGATATTGCTTCAGAGACAGATACAAAAGCCGAGCAACACTTCGAAAAGGCAAAGGAGCTGCGTAAAGCCGCCGATTACGATGACGCCATTACCGAGTACCAAAAAGTAATGAGTCTGTCACCGAAGAGCAAAATCGCTCAGGATGCCCAATACTGGATCGGGCAATCTTATTTCGAGGCGAGACAGTTCGATACCGCGTTAACAACATTTCAAGAACTTATTAATGAATTTCCAGACAGTATGGTAGTTTCTACAACAAAGCAGATGATAGAGCGCGTTCAACAGGCAAAGAAGAACAAATCACTTTTTGAGGCGGTAAAGAAGGCGGATGTCGAACAGGTCAAGCTGGTTATCGCAGAAGGAGCCGATATCGATGCCAAGTGGGGTGATGTCTATAATAAGAATGAAGGAGATCCTTTATTATTGAAAAAATTTGGGCTTAACGATAGTACCCCATTATGGCATGCTGTCGATTCAAACAATATGGACGAAGTAAAACTCCTTGTCGAAACAGGCGCCGATGTCAATGCAGGGAAATGGCCTCCATTGGGTCGGGCAGTTGATGTAAACAATACGGCAATAGCTGAATACCTGATCGACCACGGAGCAAACGTAAACTATCCGGCAGATTGGGGACCTTTGCAGGAATCTGTGACCTTTAGCATAGAGATGGTTAAATTGCTACTTGAAAAAGGTGCCGATATCAATGGAGGGACTACGATGCCTGCTCTGCATTATGCGGTTAATATGAACCTTAAAGACATCGTTGAACTTCTGATTCAGCATGGCGCAGACATAAACACTAAAGACCAATGGGGGACTACCCCACTATTCTGGTCAGTGAACAACCTGTACTTCTATGAGAGTTTGGTGGATGTTATAGACATTATGAACCTTCTGATTGCCAATGGTGCCGATGTGAATTCTAAGACGGAACAAGGATGGCCAAACATATTCTTTGCAGCTGATGCAGGAAAAACGGAAGCTGTAAAGTTGCTTTTAGAAGCAGGAGCCGACATTAGTTTCAAGGATGATGCCGGCCAGACAGCTTTACATGTGGCGGCTCAAAATGGGCACACAGACGTTGTTGAGTTGCTGCTGGATAAGGGGGCGGATATCAACGTGAAGGACAAAGAGGGTCGGACACCATTGCATTTGGCAGCCGAGTCGGCTGACGGAGATATTGTCGCACTCCTTCTGGACAAAGGCGTAGATATCAATGCGAAGGATGATTCCGGATTTACTGCTCTTCATCATGCTGCACGGCTTGGCAAAAAAAATGTAGCAGAATTGCTTATCGCCAGTGGCGCCGACATTGATACCAAAGACAAACAGGGTCACACGCCTTTGTACGTCGCAGTTAATCATGGCTACAAAGTCGCCGAACTCCTCATGAATAAAGGTGCTGATAGCTCTATTGAAACCGAGTCAGGCCGAACTCTCCTGGAGTTGGCTCAAGAAAGAAAACAAGCCGAGTCAACAATCCCAGTTCCAGACATGATATTTGACGGAGAGTCGAACAGCCATTTCGGTCGTAATATTGTCTGTGGCGATGTCGATGGAGATGGATATGACGATATACTTATAGGAGCGTATAAATACAATAACTATCGAGGCCGAGTCTACCTGTTCTATGGTGGGCCGGACATGGACACGACTGCCGATTTAATCCTCGAAGGACAGAATGAGGGGGATTGGTTCGGCATCGGTATTAGCTGTGGCGATATTGACAATGATGGTCATGATGATATCGTGATTGGAGCAGGCCGAAACAGGGAGAGGCGAGGTCGTGCATATCTCTATTGGGGCAGTGACCGCAATTCCATGGATGCCAATCCGGATAAGATCTTTGCCGGAGAGCAGGAGAAAGGCTCTCAGTTCGGTGCGGGTTACCCTGCTGTCTATGATATAGACAATGACGGCTATGATGACATTATCCTGGGTGCACACGCGGGGGGTGGTCGGACAGGTCGGGCTTACCTCTACTATGGGAACAC
>DQCG01000502.1:21649-32355 GCA_003533825.1 Phycisphaerales bacterium | reverse complement strand
GCTTGTTCAGCAAGCCCTACTTAAAGATGCCTTTGCCTCATCCAATATCCCAATGACCGTAGATGTAATTGACTGGCACGCAATATCAGACGAGTTTAGAGCGATTATAGAAAACAATTACGAAATCATTCAGGAGAGAAAATCAAAATCCAAATTCAAATAATTTACCTTGCCATATCGAAACCTTTGGAAACAGCCTGCAATCCTCTTTTTTTATATCTGCATACAGGTTTCAAGCAACGTAACGCAGCACTTCGATCTCGACTCCGTGCTGGACAGCATGTTCGGCCAAGTCATGAACTTTTTCCGTCACTTCTTCGCTGAGATAATACTCACCGCAGTTTTCGCAGATTTCGGCGGGCACATCTTTAATAATAACAGTTA
The DNA here is from genome assembly GCA_003533825.1 of Phycisphaerales bacterium. Lineage (GTDB taxonomy): Bacteria > Planctomycetota > Phycisphaerae > Sedimentisphaerales > Anaerobacaceae > JAFGPJ01. The sequence goes on along the minus strand of DQCG01000502.1, from coordinate 31,971 downwards.
TATGACCACGCCCAAGGGTTACGGTAGTCATACCACTATGTGTTCGGCCTTGTTTGCAAATAACACATTTCATTGTTAAGCTCTCCGTGTTTTGAAATTATCTGTCCAGATTTTTGTATCGGGGACGTAAGCTGTAACGATTATCCCTGTTTTTTGTTGCTCATCAAATGCAAAAACAACATGTACTGGACCATCTCTCACAAATCCAAGTATAAGGTAACTCGGATATGGTGTGTCATCAGGATAATCGATGATAACTTCACCTTGTTGAATAACATCAAGCACATCCCTTTTTTTCAGACCGCGATTAAACATTTGTCGAATCGCATGTCCACTAAATATGATACGCTTATAGTCCATAGCAGATTCCTTTGAGGTCTTTCTGCTGTTCTTTTCCCGTTTAGCAACTTTGGTGAAATCTTCAAGCAATTTTTTTTATTTTAATTGATCTCTGTCCGAGTGCAAGCCATAAATTGGTACCGTTTAATCACAAATCTGTGTATTAACGACGAAACGCTGGAATTCTATAAGGAAGTGGAATACAATGAAAAACTATGGGACAGATAAGAATCCTTGACCAGAATATGATTAATATGATTGCCGCGGGCGAGGTGATCGAACGCCCTGCCAGCGTGGTCAAGGAGCTTGTGGAGAACAGCATCGATGCCGGGGCGACGAAAATCACCGTATCTGTAGAAGATGGGGGCAGGAAACTCATTTCGGTGACCGATAACGGCTGCGGGATGAATGCAGAGGATTTGGCTAGCGCGTTTGAGCCGCACAGTACCAGCAAAATCAAAACCACCGCCGACCTGCACGGTATATCGACGCTCGGTTTTAGAGGCGAAGCATTGGCAAGTATCGCTTCGATCGCGCAGGTTCGTGCCGTGAGCAGGATGAAAGATTCAACGGGAGCCAACTGCGTTGAGATTGATTGCGGCAGTAAGGGGGATGTCGGTCCGTGCAGCGGCGATTTCGGAACGACAATCCAGATAAGGGATATCTTTTACAAGCTGCCGGCCAGGCGTAAGTTTCTGAGAACCGCCAACACTGAAATGGGGCATATCACCGAGCAATTCTCGCGTATCGCGCTTGCGAATGAAAACCTGGATTTGATGCTGATACGCAACAGCAAAGAGCTTTATCGGCTGTCGGACAAAGACGATCTTCGCCGGCGCATAGCCGAACTGTTCCCGATACCTTCGAGTGACATTTCTGAGAATCTCATTGAGGCCGAAAGCGGCGAAAAAGGCCTGCACATCCACGCCCTGATGGGCAAACCGCTCATTTCACGGACAAATAACCGGTATCAATACGTGTTTCTAAATGGCCGGTTCATCCGTGATAAATTTATTTCGCATGCGACAAAAGAGGCGTATCGCGGGCTTCTGGAGCCATGTCGATTCCCCGTGGTTTTTTTGTTTATTAAGATGCCTTTCGAAAATTACGATGTGAACGTGCATCCGACGAAAATTGAGGTGCGTTTCTATAATTCCAATCTGGTTCATTCACAAATTCTCGGAGCCTTGCGCGAAAGGCTCCTGGGGACGGATCTTGAGACGCCGGGAAGGCTGCCGGAAATGCAACACGCTGAAAGCACTTCGGGGCGTCCGGTTTCGGGGCGTGACCACAGAATCGCCGATGCAATGGCTGAGTTCTTCAGAAAGCACAGACCGGCTCAAATGCAGCAGCAACTGGGATTTCGCCAGTCGACGCCGGGCAAAGTTCATGCCGTATCACGTGAGAAATCCGTGCAGTACGATAGAAAATTCCTGCAGATACATGATAGTTTCATTGTGGTACAAACCGAGGACGGATTCGTTATTATAGATCAGCATGCGCTTCACGAGCGCATCATGTATGAAGATTTGTGCAGGCGGATACGAAAAAATAAACTCCAGTCGCAGCGGCTGCTGATTCCTGAGAGCTTCGAGGTCACCGTCTCCGGGGCTGAGGCGTTGAAAGCCAACGCAGAATTGACTGAAAAGCTGGGAATCGAGCTTGTGCCGTTCGGTCCCAGGAGTATGGCTGTCCAGTCGTTTCCCTCCCTGCTGTCGAATGTTCAACCGCTCGACTTTGTTCAGGACTTAATGGATTTGCTCGAACACAAGGATGCAGACCTTGATGCAGAGAGACTGCTCGACGAGGTTTTGAATATGGCTGCATGCAAGGCGGCAATCAAGGCGGGTCAGAAGCTGACCGACAGCGAAATTGAACAACTGCTTGCGGATCGGCAAAGTGCCGAGTCGTCAAGTCGTTGTCCGCACGGCAGGCCCACGACAATAAAATTTTCGATCGGCGATTTGGAAAAGCAGTTTAAGAGAACCTGATGAATAAATGGTGGTGGCTATTACTGATAGTCTCGTGCTGGATGGCCGTCGGAGTCGCCATGTTTGGCCCCCGGCAAGGTCAAAACAGCAGCATGCCCCCCCTGCCGGACCGGGTCGGCAGGATTGTTTCTTTGGCGCCAAATATTACTGAAATTCTTTTTGATATTGGGCTGGGGGATGAAATTGTCGGTGTTACGCTTGACAGCGATTATCCCCCTGCTGCGGCGGAAAAGCCGAAGGTCGGGACGTTCTGGCAGCCGGATATTGAGGCTGTGGTGGCTGCCAGGCCGGAGATGGTGATTACACTTGGATTCGAGCAGCAGAAGAATCTTGCTGAGCGCTTGAGACGAATCGGCTATAACAGCCTGACTGTGAATATTGATAAGGTAAGTGAACTTTTCGAGGCGGTCGGAAGAATCGGGGCTGCGACCGGCAGGCAGCGACAGGCTAATGAATTAATAAGTCGTATCAGGATAAAGTTGCAGCAACTGGCGAGCCTGGTCGGCGCCGAGGACAAGGTCCGGGTGCTCTGGGTTGTTCAGAGAGAGCCTCTGCGGGTGGCCGGAAGAGACACATTTATTAATGAGATGATTGAACTGGCAGGCGGCGAAAATGCAATCGGGCCGACGGTGCATAAATATCCCCCGATAGGTTCTGAGCAGGTTATTGCCTGTAATGCCGAGGTTATTATTGAGTCGGCAATGGCCCGGGAGGATATTGAGAATCAAAGGGACATGGCGTTGCGGTATTGGAGTAAATTTAAGTATCTTCCCGCTGTGGCAAACCATCGGGTATACGTAATTGACGGTGATACAGTCTCGCGGCTCGGGCCGCGTCTATACAAAGGGATAGAGACGATTGCCAGATATTTAAGGCCCTATCTTTTCGAGAACTGAGGCGATGGAACAATTATTGACATCAAAAAAGCTGATCGCCAAAGTCGCATTAGCCCTTGCAGTGCTTGCGGCAGTTGTGTTCGTTTGTTCCCGGATCGGTACGGAAGACGTATCATTGAAAGCGGTATTGGCCGGCCCAGGCACACAGGCGGCGCCAAATCCCGACTACGAAATTTTCATAAGAATCAGGTTGCCGCGAATTATTCTCGCGGGCCTGGTGGGTGCGGCGCTGGCATGTGCGGGAGTTGTGTTCCAGGTTCTTTTGCGGAATCCTCTTGCCGATCCCTATATATTAGGGATATCGAGCGGAGCCGGATTAGGGGCGATTATCGCCGTGATCAGCGGGTTTAACTGGACGCTTTGGGGGCGCTCTCCCATTGCGGTTTTCGCATTTGGGGGGGCTTTGGGGACGGTCTGGCTGGTGTGGTTCATCGGGCGGCTGACGGGGAAGTTTCATGTAACGGGCTTGCTGCTCGCCGGGGTTGTGGTAAACGCGTTCTTTTCGGCTCTGATGATGTTTCTGACGTCAATAGCGAAATCGGACCAGGTCTACTCGACAATATTCTGGCTGATGGGCAATATGAAAGAGGGAGATTTTCTTGTGCTGTGGATCGCGGCCGGATGCATCATTGGAGGAATCGTGGCATTATTCTATATCGGTCCGCAGTTAAACGCCTTGAGCTTCGGCGCCGATGACGCCGGGAGTATGGGTGTTGACGTTGTCAGAACGCGGACAATTGCCTTTGGAATAGCCGCGGGAATCACCGCCGTGGCGGTCAGCCTGAGCGGGCTAATAGGATTTGTAGGCCTTGTCGTTCCGCACGGAGTTAGACTCGTTTTCGGCCCCGACCATCGCCAGTTGCTCCCGCTCAGCGGAATTACCGGGGCGATATTCCTGGTTATTGCAGATACGCTGGCGCGGATTGTCGTTGCTCCCGCACAGTTACCGGTTGGTGTGGTGACAGCCATCGTCGGCGGGCCCTTCTTCCTGATTTTATTGGTCAAATACAGTAGAAAAGTAAGCTGGTTGAAATGAGCGGTATTATCGAAGTCGACAATTTAACTTTCGGCTATACATCAGAGACTGCTATTCTGAAAGATATGAGCTTCAATGTCAGGCCGGGGACGTTTGTTGCGATAGCCGGCCCGAACGGCGCCGGCAAGAGTACCCTGCTGAACCTTATGTGTCGCGCCCTGATGCCAAACTCGGGTACGATCAGGATTGACGCGGCGGCGATAGAATCATATAGCACCAAGGCCCTTGCTGCAAAAGTGGCGGTCGTAAGGCAGGAGCTTGCGCCGATTTTCGGCTTTTCAGTCATGGAAACGGTTTTGATGGCAAGGACACCTTATTACGGCTCAACGGGATTCGAGGGCCGGGCCGACAGGGAAATCGCGAATGATGCACTCGAAGCGACAGATACGGCCCGGTTTGCATATCGCCCGCTCACAAGTTTGAGCAGCGGTGAGAGGCAGCGTGTTTTTATCGCAAGGGCGCTCGCTCAAAACAGCCTGATTATGCTTTTAGACGAGCCGACAAACTTTCTCGATTTAAAACACCAGGTTGGCATATACGATTTGCTAAAAACCGCACAAGTGGAAAAAGGCAAGACAATCGTTGCCGTAACGCACGATATCAACCTGGCGATACAATATTGTGACGAAATTCTGCTTCTTGGCGCCGAAAGCGGTTACCATATCGGAAAGACAAAAGCTGTTCTGTCTCCCGAGAAAATCAAAGAGGTCTTTGACGTTGATGTCTTTGCGGGCGGGATCGGACAGGAAGAATTTTTTATTCCTTTAGGCAAATTCGCTAAAGACAGCATAAAAATGAATAAAGAATCAGGAAATATATAACTGTAAATACTTCTTTTACAAGAACTTAGGCGATATTGAATGATTTAGCTTGAATAATCTGGCCATGTTGTCTATACTTTCCGAGCTTGAATTAGGCTCTTCGATAAACAAACAGTATATGTGATATGCTCTGAGATGTTACAATACTTGTTCCTGCAGGTCTATACAGGGCTTTCGTGCAAGAAAGGTGGACAAAGAAGTGGTACAAAAACGTAAAAAGGCATCCAGAGAGCAAGTAAGCTCAACAAGGAGAAAGAAACGCAGTATAATAACCGCCGATGCTAAGCATTTCAGAGAAATGCTGCTGGAAAAGCGCAGGGGAATCCTGAGAAATGTAACCGAATTTGAGGATGAAGCTCTGAGGAAATCCCGGCAGGATGCGACCGGAGATTTATCAAGTATGCCGATCCATATGGCCGACCTCGGAACGGATAATTACGAGCAGGAATTTGCCCTGGGATTGATGGATAGCGAGAGGAAGCTGCTTAGAGAAATAGATAATGCGTTGGGACGTATTGAGAATAAAACTTATGGCATCTGCGAAGGTACCGGCAAGCCGATATCCAGGGCCCGGCTTGAAGCTCAGCCCTGGGCCAGATATTGTGTTGAATACGCCCGGATGCTGGAACAGGGGCTTGTAGAAGAACAAGAAAAATAAATCTTAGTATGAAACACAGATGTCCGGTCTGTCACAAGATCGTTAAAACATCATTTAAGGAAAAATCTGAAGAAGCAGGATTCTTTCCATTTTGCTCTCGGCGATGCAAGTTGATAGACCTGGGGGCTTGGCTGGATACCGAATATAAAATAATATCCAGTCCTGAGTCACAGGATCCCGGCGGGCCATCCGATACCTCATCCACCTTTTCTGACGAGCAGTAAACAACAGCTTTCAGAGACAAAATCTTATAAAATTTGTTGAAATCGCCCCATAATACGTTATAAATGTTTTTGTTAGCTCTTTACTTACCCATCGGCAATTGTAACCTTCATGAAAGGAAGCAAAATGGTAAGCAGCAAAGAATCCACTCAATTATTCGGCGATCTTCTCTTTCCGAAGATATTCCAAACTTTCCGTATGTCCATTCAGCCGACGAAATTGATAATTACCTCTGTTGCATTGGCTGTTATATGCCTGGCCGGCTGGATTATGGATTTCAGCAAATCTGTTGTTGCCACAAAAGGCACAAAAATTGTTGTTACCACAAGAGGCACACAGGATAAATTTACAGAATTGGATATTTATATAACCGATTCCAGTCAACTGTCGTCATACATAGCAGGTTTCAAGGAAAAGAGCCAGGGCGTAGGAGTATTCTCCACGATGTGGCACTTCTCCGGTAAAAGATTCCAGGGTGCGGTAGATTCAGTGTTCGCATTAGACGTGCCGGGTGTAATGGGAAATATTACTGATTTTTTCAGGGCAGTGGCGTGGGCTTTAAGGTACCACCCGGTCTATTGTATTATCTTTTTCATAATAATGCTTGCCGTGATTTCCATCTCCGGCGGTGCCGTCTGCCGAATTGCGGCTCTGCAATTTGCCCGGGGAGAAAAACCAGGCCTGACCGAAGCGCTGCGATACAGTATAAAGAGATTCACGGGTTTTTTCACGGCACCTTTGGCGCCGATCGGTATCATTGTTTTCATAGGGCTTTTCATATTTCTTTTGGGATTGGCGGGTAATATTCCACGAGCCGGTGAGTTGATAGTAGGTATAGGCATGGCGTTCGCTTTATTTGCCGGTGCACTGATAGCGGTTATTGTGATAGGAGCTGTTGCCGGATTAAACTTGATGTTCCCTGCTGTAGCGTATGACGGTTCCGACTGCTTTGACGCGATAAGCCGCTCGTTTAGCTATGTATATGCCAGGCCGTGGCGGATGGCTGTATACACTGTCATAGCCGCGGTTTATGGTTCGATTTGTTATACATTCGTTCGATTTTTTGCCTTTTTGTCGCTTTGGATTACCCGCTGGTTTTTGCAGGTAGCCCTCTGGGTCGGCGATAGCAGTGGCCAAGCCGATAAGCTAACGGCAATCTGGCCGAAGCCGGAATTTAGCAGATTGGTTCGCTTTTCACCTCCGGTGGAAGCCAACTGGACGGAATGGATAGCAGCTTTTCTCGTATACCTGTCTTTGTTGGTTATTGTCGGACTGGTCGTCTCTTTCATCATCAGCTTCTATCTTTCAGCCAATACCATTATCTATTCGCTTATGCGCAATACAGTTGACAATACGGCTCGTGAGGATATCTATATGCATTTCGAGGAAGCAGAAATTGAGCCGTCCACAACCGAGCTGCTGCCTCAGGAAGAACAGCCGTCGCCGGATTCCGAATCGCAGCCGGATGAATCATCTTCGCAGCAGTGACGAAGCGAATTCTTTGCGCGGTTATTAAGGTATGCCGGACGGATGGAAACCGTAGTGCCGAGAAAATATGCCTGAGACAAGCACAAACATGAAGCCAGACAACAAGGATCAGAATCTGCCGGGATTTACAACACCCTTGCCTGCCCTGTTGCTTCGTTTCCGCAGATCCATGATTGTGCTTGCCCACATAGTTGCTTTCGCCTGTTCTTTGATACTTTCCTTCCTCGTTGTGCAGAACATGCAGTTCAGGAAAGAATGGCTTGAGCTGTATCCTGCCATACTAATGTTTTTTCTTCTCGTAAAACTGCCGGTATTCGGTCTTTTCAAGCAATACCGGGGCTGGTGGCGCTATGTCGGTATTTCCGATCTTCTGGGGATATTCGGGGCGTCGCTGGTCAGCACTTTTATTATTGTGGTTTTATGGTTTGTATTCGGCAACATGCCTGCCGTTCGCGTATATTTTCCGGCCGGCCTGGAGAGGCCCGCCGAAGGTGTATGTATAGCCGATTTGTTTGCAACGGTTTTTATGCTTGGCGGATTGCGGATAATTATCCGGCTGTATTTTGAAGAGTTTCGTACGGCCGAAGCCGGTCGGTTGAAGCGATTTCTTATAGTAGGCGCCGGCAATGCAGGTGAGGCGCTGCTGAGAGAGATTCTCCGCATGCCGGTGACTCAATATGATGTTGCCGGCCTGATCGACGATGACTCTGTAAAACAGGGNNNACTCATATTCACGGAATACCGATTCTCGGTACGGTCGAACAATTGCCCGGGATATGTGAAGAACGCAAAATCGAAGAAATTGCCATTGCAATGCCTTCGGCAAGCCCCGGGCAGCTAAGGCGTGTCATCCAGGTATGCGAAGGAACTAAAATTCGCTTTCGTACCGTGCCGTCGATTACGGATATCGCTTCCGGCAAGCTTCGCGTCTCTCAGATTAGGGATGTTGACATTAACGATTTGCTGGGCAGGGAAGCCGTAAAGCTCGACACGGATCTCATAGAGAATTTTGCCAGGGATAAAATAATTTTAGTTACCGGCGCCGGAGGCTCCATCGGTTCGGAAATGTGCAGGCAGCTTTGCAAATTCAATCCGAAGCTGCTTCTGCTTGTTGAGCAGGCCGAAAATCCGCTTTTCTATATAGAACGGGAATTGTGTAAGAAATTTGTCGATGTCACTATCAAGGCGATTATCTGCGACATAACCGACAAAAATCGTGTGGATGAAATTTTCAGGGAGTATAAACCACAGGTTGTTATACACGCCGCCGCTCATAAGCACGTGCCTTTGATGGAGCTTAATGCCGGCGAAGCTATTAAAAATAATATTTCGGGCACGCAAATTGTTGCCGATGCCGCAGATAATTACGGTGCTACCAACTTCGTAATGATCAGTACCGACAAGGCCGTGAATCCAACGAGCATAATGGGTTCATCCAAGCGGATTGCGGAGATGTATATTCAGGATCTGAGCAGGACCAGCGAAACGCACTTCGTGACCGTGCGATTCGGCAATGTACTCGGTTCTGAAGGCTCGGTCGTGCCTATCTTTAAGAAACAAATAACCGAAGGAGGCCCCGTAACCGTTACGCATCCGGAAATGAAGCGGTACTTTATGACCGTACCGGAGGCGAGCCTGCTTGTTTTACAGGCGGCAACAATGGGAAAAGGTGGAGAGATATTTGTGCTCGATATGGGAGAGCCGGTGAAAATTGTGGATCTCGCCAGGGAGCTTATTACGCTCAGCGGCTTTCGGCCGGGAGAAGATATCGAAGTGACTTTCACAAGCCCGAGATCAGGTGAAAAGCTCTTTGAGGAACTCTCGATAGAAGGCGAAGATATGCAGCGCACAAGGCACTCCAAGATTAGTATATGGAAGAATATTTCCATGGAACGTGAAACGCTTCGGGCGGGCATAAATGAGCTGGTCACTATTGCAAAAAATCAAACGTACAGCGAAATTACACAAAAAATCAAAGAGCTTGTCCCGGAATATACCGGTGGAAATAACCAGGCTTAAACCAACCTCATTTCTGAAAATTTACGTCTTTTGAATCATTTTTCGAACGCCTGCTGTGGGACCATACGTGATTATTCAGAGACTTCTTATGTGTTTAGCCAAGGGAAAGCCATCCCCATCCCGATATACATCGATCGGGATGAGGCTGCCACTCAATATAATTGATAGAAACGGGTGGCAGCCTCAAGCTTAGACCACCTCATGGCGGGGGTCCAAGCTTGGGGATGTTCGCAAATGCCAGATCCCGGTTAAACACGTACGAGATTTTCCTTGACGAAAGCACAGGTGATTTAGTATAAATGAAGTTGTAGAAATCTGTGGTTTTCGGTCTTACAACAGGTGAGATTTTGTAGTTTATTTCGGATTTTTACTTTTCAGTTAACGATTCATATTAGGCTTTTAAGAAAAGGAGTGGTGTCAAATCAAAGGCAAGTGTGCTGGATGAAATCCGTAAAGTGCATGGAGAGAAGTATTCGTTATTGGTCGTTTTGATATGGCCGAGAATTGTTATCTTAACTTTACTTGAAGGAGAACTATTATGTGCAAAGAATTGATGTATCTCATATCTTTTGTTGTGGTGCTTGGTCTGGCCGGGAATGTGGCAATTGCAGATCCTTATCAGCAGGATACTGGCCCCAACGGTATCGTGTCGATCGAGGCCGAGAACTACGACGAGTACACTCCAAGGCCTCCCCACACGTGGGAGCTTATCACGGAATCGGCGAGCGGTTTTTCGCCGCCGAATGGATTCAGTGGTGGTTTTGCAATGCAGTCAACACCTACAACTCCGGCCGGCGGTGCCGGCCCTAATGATCCTGCGGATTTTTTGGCGAACAGTCCGAGATTGGATTA
>DQCG01000502.1:19768-21585 GCA_003533825.1 Phycisphaerales bacterium | reverse complement strand
AATTCCGATTCTATGCATTCAGGTCTCGATGGAGAGGCCGTTGCCACGGCTGACCGTATCAGCGGCTTTAGTAACAACTATACATGGACCAACACCGCATATCAAGATCCCGAGCGTATAATGTTTGACGTTACCACCGCCGGGCTTCACACGGTAAACATCTGGATGCGAGAAGACGGTTCGGTAATCGACAAGATTGTCCTGACCACTAATCCAGATTATACGCCGACCGGGTCCGGTCCGCCCGAGAGCTGGCGCGGCCCACGCTTGAAGGCCTATAACCCCGTCCCGGCTGACGGTGATTTATATCTGGATACGTGGGCGACCCTTTCCTGGACGGCGGGAGATACCGCGGTTTCGCATGATATATATATGGGCGAAAATCCCACCGACGTAAACGACGGGACTGCCGATACGTTCCGCAGCAACGAGGGTTCGGCTTTTTTCATCGCCGGCTTCCCCGGGTATCCCTATCCGGACGGCCTGGTTCCCGGCACGACATACTACTGGCGTGTCGATGAAGTCGAATCGGATGGAACGAAACAAAAAGGCGACGTTTGGAGCTTCACGGTTCCGCCCTTGAAGGCTTATGAGCCTCTCCCGCCTGATGATGCGAAATATGTTACTACAGATGCCACCCTAAGCTGGGAGGGAGGTCTGAGTACGAAACTGCACCATGTGTATTTCGGCAATGATTTCGATACGGTTAACAATGCCGCTGGAGCTATTCCCCAGACTGTCACGACTTATACTCCAGCCGGCCTTGAGATGGACACAGTTTATTATTGGCGGGTCGACCAGTTCGACGGCGCAACCATGCATAAAGGCGATGTATGGAGCTTCAGGACATTGCCGGAAATTTCCGTTAGCGATCCGGATCTTGTCGGCTGGTGGAAGCTCGATACGACCTCAGGCACAACAGCGATTGACTGGTCCGGGCACGGCAACAACGGTACGATCGTAGGCGACCCGCAGTGGGTAGAGGGCTTTGACGGCGGAGCAATCGAGTTCAACGGCGTCGACTATATCGAGTTGCCCACGGACCTGGTCGGCTCGGATGCCGGTTCGGTAACCATGTGGATCAAAACCGAACAAACGAACAGAGGTATGATTCTTTATGGATCAGATGGAACAGGCGGCGACGGTTATGGCGATGAGAACGAGATGCACATAAATATCGAGAACGGAGGTCTTGTCGAGTTGTTTATTGAGTTCGTTGATTCTGACGTAAGCGTCGAGACCCCCGCGGTGAACGATAACTCATGGCAGCATATTGCAGCTACATGGGACATCAACGGACAGATCATGCTGTATCTCAATGGAGGCGAGCCGGTCTCGGCGGATCATACGGGCAATGACTTCCAGTTTTCAGGCCGGCTACGCATGGGTGGGCCAAATAGCAGTCAGCGTTTCTATATTGGCTCACTCGATGATGTGAGGCTCTACAACAAAGTCCTGTCGGCAGCAGAGATTATTGAGACGATGCGCGGCGATCCGCTTCTTGCCTGGAAGCCCAATCCGAGTAACGGGGCGATACCGAATATCAAAGAAGCAACGCCGCTGACCTGGTCGCCGGGTGATATGGCATCAGAGCACGACGTTTATTTCGGGACCGACAAGGCAGCCGTAGTTGATGCGAATACTTCAACGCCGGACATCTATCGTGGCCGCCAGAGCACGACCACGTATATACCGGAAGGTGTCGAATGGGGTGGCGGGCCGTACTACTGGCGAATCGACCAGTACAATACCGATGGGACGATTAGCATAGGTCGTATCTGGAGCTTTACCGTTGCCGACTTCATTCTCGTGGAAGA
>DQCG01000502.1:10650-19722 GCA_003533825.1 Phycisphaerales bacterium | reverse complement strand
GGCGGTAAGTCGATGCCATTCTCCTACAACAATAATAAGCAGGGCTATTCGAAGTATTCGGAGGCGGAACTGACGATAACCGCCCCACGCGACTGGACCGAGGGAGGTGTCGACCAGGTGTCACTCTGGTTCAGAGGCAACCCGGGTTCCGTCGGCAGCTTTACAGAGGTGCCAGTCGGCACATATACCATGACCGCATCAGGTACGGATATCTGGAATGATGCCGACGAATTCCACTTTGCCTATAAGACGCTAACAGGTCCGGGCACGATCATAGTGAAGGTCGAGAGCGTCGAGAACACTAATGCCTGGGCTAAGGCCGGCGTGATGATCCGCGAGACATTGGATCCGGGCTCGAAATTTGCCGCGGTTTATATCACACCGACAAATGCCGACGGCACGCCTACTCAGGGGTGCAGATTTCAGGCGCGGACGGATACAGCAATTAACGCCACGAGTGACACTTCGGTCGCGACACCAGAGCAAATGGCAGTCACTGCACCCTACTGGGTGAAATTAGAACGCGATTTCGCCGGCAACTTTAGAGGCTACTATTCAGCCAACGGGACCACCTGGCAGTCGATGGTCTGGAGACCAACGGTATCGCCAATGAACTCGAATGTCTATATAGGTTTGGCGCTGACCAGCCATGATGCGGCATTGACGTGCGAGGCTAAATTATCCAACGTTACGATTACCGGCACGGCCGGTGCGCAGTGGGCAAATCAGGATATCGGTATCACCAGCAATGCTCCTGAATCGCTTTATGTGTCACTGGCGAACAGTGCAGGTACGCCGGCGGTCGTATACTTTGATGATCCGAGCGCGACTACGATTGATACATGGACAGAGTGGTTGATCCCCCTGCAGGCCTTTGCGGACCAGGGAATTAATCTGTCGAACGTTGACAAGATTGCGATAGGCATCGGTACCCAGGGGAATATGACAGTACCGGGCGGCTCGGGTAAAATGTACTTTGATGACATTCGGCTGTATAAGGGGAGAACGGTTCCTGAAGAATAATCGCCGCTCCGGATTATCGCAGGATAACATTACACCTGTGAAAGCGGAAACGGCAGTGACATCAGGATAAATGTCAGTCCAGGGCCTATATTGATTGACTCGGTATAGGCCCTGATAATTTTAGGGTAGTAACCGACGACCTTTAAAATTAGCGGAAGATCGGACCGGCCTTGTTTTCCGGCGGAATTAGTCTAACAGACGTTTTGTGTCGTCAAGGAAATTCTGGTCGACTGAATTCAGAGGAACAGATTTTGCCAGTTTTCTGCTTGACCGAGTTTCATTGTCTTTCTTCGTAATATTTGATTCCGGAAAGAACACCTTAGCTTGTGAACTTGTCCGGTAAGCGGAAAAACCCTGCCGGAGCTCCTGCCTGGCTATCTTACTTAGTCTGATATGTTCTGCTTCCATATCAGCCACAATCGGATCGTTGCATCCAGAAAGTGTGACAGCTAAGAATATCCCCATCATAATTGTCAAGAATTTTACCATCATCGAATTATATTTATTTCCCATCGTTCTCCCCGTACCTTAAATCTTATTATTTCCATGTTTTGTTGCTGGCAACGAGACTAAGTGGCGTCTCTTGTCGTATAGCTATAGCACGAACGTTTCATTTGCTGTGTGCTTACCCTCTGCCTTAAGTAGAAAAGCCTCATATATATAAGGCTACACTAATCACCCCCATAACACCATTTAAGTATAATTATATCCGTTTGCTCAGAAAAGTCAAGAGAAAATTGCTTAAACGCGGATTTTTGTTGATCTTTTCAGGGGAAGATCGGCGGGAGTCATCCCGCGTAAAAGAAAATCCCCAAAAATAAAATATATTTTGGGGATTTTCAGAATAACGAATTGTGTTTTACCGGACGGCTCTTATGGCTCGTCACTGTCATGCCCGTTATTTCGTGGGTGGGCGTTTTCATAAACTTCTTTGAGTCTTGTTGTGGTAAGATGCGTGTATATCTGGGTTGTTGACAGTGACTGATGGCCGAGCAGCTCCTGGACGCTTCTTAGATCGGCGCCGTTGTTTAACATGTGTGTTGCAAAGCTGTGTCGCAGCGTATGTGGGCTGATCGCCGGATCGAGTCCGGACATTTTCAGGTACTTGTCCATCTTACGACGTACGCTGCGTGTGCTGAGTCTCCGGCCGTGCTTGTTCACGAACAAAACTTTGGAGTCGAAATTGCCGTTGCTTTGCGCCCGTTTGTTCCTGTACTCCATGTAGTGCTGGATAACCTGCAGAGCGGATGAGCCGATAGGTGCGATTCTTTCCTTTTTGCCTTTGCCTCTGATATGCACGACCTCACCCAGGAAGTCTATGTCGTCCATGTTCAATGCTACAAGCTCACTGACCCTTATTCCCGTGCTGTAAAGAGTCTCCAGTATGGCTCTGTCTCTTGCGCCAAGCCAGGTATTTACCGGGGGTGTATTGAGCAGTCTCTTTACTTCTTCGTATTCGAGAAAACGCGGCAGCTTTTTCTCCTGCTTTGGTGTCCTTATCGACATCACAGGGTTGGATCTGATGTGATTTCTTTTGACAAGAAATTTATAAAAGCTGCGCAGCGTGGCCAGTTTTCGGGCTATGGTTGCTTTGGAATACTGCTTCTCGTTCAGAAGCCCCAAATATGACCTGACGGAATCTGTCTGCACTGAAAGAAGCAACTGGTCAACTTTGAGATCGACCTGCGTTGCCACGGCTGTAGCTGGTTCGCCTTCGTGATGGGCGTGATGGGAATGAGATATCAGCTCGGCGCCCGGTGAATCGCTCTCAGATGTGCCCTTTAGAAACTCAGAAAATTGTGTTAGATCAGCACCATAACACTTTGCCGTGTGTTCGGAGAAGCGCCTTTCGAATTTCAGGTAATCTAAAAACTTGTGGATAATTGTACTTTCTTCCATAATTTACCTATCTTTTATGTTTGGTTATATCGGATTTTTTATTAACGTTCTAAAACCACAGTTATACGTGTACTCGTTTTAGTCTTATACGATGTTGTTATTGATATTCTTTTGAATCTGGGCGTTTGTATTTTCGCTTAAGATTTCATCGGCCTGAACGATAAGTGACTGCGTTAATTTGAAACTCAGTACGGCTGCATCAAACCAATCGAAATCCGTCCTTTTATCTTTTGCCTGCTCAATCAGTGCGTCGAGAAGCTCGTCTTCCATGCCGTTTTCATAACGAAAAATATACTTCTCCGAGCCTTTGTTCAAAATCAATTGTCGCTTAATTCTTTTCATTACGATCAGGCAAAACATTCAGGCGATTATTTCTTTGCCGTGTACTTCCTATAAACTTCTATACTTGTTATCGGCCTAAAACAAACTTACTAAAGCACAAATTTCAATTTTCTCAGCGAACGTAATAAAATCGACACTTTGAAAAATGCCACAAGGCTTTTATCGGCCAATAAGACTCCAGGCTTTACAAATTGAATGTGAATATGGAGAGATTATGGATAAATTTAAATAAATTTTGTCACGGTGTTGTTATACTGAATGCTTCGTTTTACTCAGGGCGAGGCCTTGAAAAAAACTATTCCGTCTTTTAACTCAGACTGAATGACACCCCGGTTTTGAAGGTCACTGATATATTTTGTTGCTTCGTTGCGGTTGACGTCGAGACCTGCACATATGTCGTTGAGTGAGCAAGGTCTGCGTTTTAGCATTGATAACAGGGCTTCTGCTTTACGATTTATTGCAGAATAGAATCCCAATATATCCTTAGATTTACTTTCATTGAGTTTACAGCTATTTGCCGGGGAAAAATCGGACACGACTTCACACTTTGGGCCAAGCCTGGAGGCTATGTCATGCAGCTTCTCGGCGCTTAATCTTACGATATTTGGATCGGCCGTGGGTCGCACGGCGGTATTAAGGTGGATCTTATCGGGATTGATAAGTTCGATTGCATCTTTGATTCCGGCAATTTGCTCGGCGCCGGTATTTACTCCATCGACGACAAAAACCTCCAGCCATATTTGGCCGGTAAATTCTTTTCGGAAAGTGCGTAATCCTGAAATCAGGTTTTCAATGCTAATAATGCCATGTGGGCGATTGATTCTTTGGAAGGTCTGTTCGTCACCGGCATCCAAAGAAGGCATCACGACATCAGCCTTTGCGCAATCCGCCCGTACATCCTCTCTATATAACAGCGTGCCGTTGGTTAATATCGCTATAGGAATATTGGTAACGTCCCTTAAATTATCTATCAGTTCGCCGAGCCGGGAATTCAGCGTCGGCTCGCCGGAGCCTGCAATCGTGATATAATCGGCTTTTAATTCTCCTGCCAGCGCTTCTTTTAGCTCGGCCATGATCGGCTCGATAAGCACATACTCTTTTCGTTCAACTGCCGTCTCGGCGGTCTTTCCGAGTTGACAATAGACGCAATCCAGCGTACAGACTTTCAGCGGCACGATATCAATACCGAGGCTTAGCCCCAGTCTTCGTGAAGGCACCGGCCCGTATAAATAATTTTTTTTGCCGGTCACTTTTTTTATCCCTTTACAACATTAAATATTTTTTTGCATGTTGACAACAGTTCTTCGAGCCAGTTTATAGGCATAATACAGGCGGCGTCCGATTTTGCCTTTTCCGGCTCGGTATGTACTTCGATAAAAAGGCCATTTGCGCCGGCGGCAATTGCTGCTTTGGCAAGTATCGGGGCCATTTCCCGCCGGCCTGAACTTGCGTTGCCGAGTCCCCCGGGCTGCTGCGTGCTGTGTGTCGCATCGAAGACGACCGGACAGCCTAACTTCTTCATAGTATTAATAGCCGTCATATCGTTCACCAGCCGATTATAACCGAAAAATGTTCCACGCTCGGTTAGCATAATATTTTTATTTTTGCAGGCACGGATTTTCTCGACTACGTTCTTCATCTCGCCGGGTGAAAGAAACTGGCCCTTCTTAACATTGACAGGCTTGCCTGTTCGTGCGCAGGCACATAACAGATCGGTTTGCCTGCACAGAAAAGCAGGTATCTGGAGACAATCGACAACCTCGCCGGCCAAAGCCGCCTGAGCCGGCTCGTGCACATCGGTCATAACAGGAAGGTCGGTCTGCCGATGCACTTCTGTAAGAATTTCCAGGCCCTTCTCCAGGCCCGGCCCGCGAAAGCTGCTCAAGCTGGAGCGATTGGCCTTGTCGAAACTGGCCTTGAAGATTATTCCCACGTTCGTTCTCTGGCCGATCTCTCGAAGCCGGTTTGCAATGTTAATACAGCAGGTTTTACTTTCAATCACGCATGGCCCGGCCATCAGAAATAAAGGTGTATCCATGCCTATCTCAACTTCACCGATTCTGAAGTTCATTCGATTCTTTCCTTCAATCCAAAATCAGGGTATCTATTTTCTTCGATTGGCATTCTTCAAGCAATAGAGGTAATCTGCTTTTCTATCCTATTGCCCTGATAATTCTTGTTCTTATACCGGCAGGCTTGGCGCTTTCCGGTACTATACAATTGACGGCGTGAGGAATTACGTTGATTTGGACGGGTAGGGCCGGGCCGGGGTCACCGTCAATTTCAGTCCTGATACGGGTACTTTTGGAGCTTATGGAAATGTTTTTGCCCTGGCGATAGATGACATCACGCCTGTCGGCATGGTGTTTCAGAACAGTCATCAGCGAGTGCTTGGCAAGGTGCAGTTGGGATGCGCATTTATAAACGCAAATATCTAATAATCCATCTCCGAAATCTGCATAGTGCAGGACCTGCAAACCTACGGCGTATCTTGAAATGTTTCCGACAAAAACCAGGCCGGGGCCATCGAAAATCTCTTCTCCGTCAACCTCAACCCTCATCGGCTCGAATTTGTACTCCCAGAATGTCCTCCAGATCGGCCAGAAGTAATCGAAATGATCGATATGTCCGGCTCGCTGCTCGCTGACCCGTTTAACCACCGCACCGTCAAATCCGAAGCCTGCGATCGATGTGAAACATTTGCCGTTTGCGTTTCCCAAATCCAGGGGCTTAATATATCCTGCTTCGAAAGTTCTTATGATTGTCTTGAGTGTTTCGTCAAAGCCTAATTCGTTTGCAAGCAGATTTTCAGTACCGTGAGGTATGATCAGCAGTGGTTTGTCACTACCTTCGAGTCCGTGGGCAACTTCTCTGATCGTGCCGTCTCCTCCTATGCCGACCACCATCGCACAGTCGTAATCGACCGCTGCATTGGTAGCTAAATCACACGCATGTTCGAGAGACCTGGTCAAACAGGTTTTGACCTTGAATCCTCTTTTAATTAAATATTGCTCGAACCGGCGTCCTGTTCGCTTGCTGCTGGTGGCGCCGGCTTTGGGATTTATGATATAAGTAATGTAGCCATCGTCCGGTTTCATATAAGCATAATAATTCACAAGTCGTAAATGTGTAAGAACTATTTTCCTGCTTTACCCTTTTTCATTCAACAAAGTTGTTCCATATCATTATCAGAATCAAACGCCTTATACAAGCTCTATACAAATTAAGGAATTCGATCAAACTCTTAGCATATTTCTCAAAAAGAGATTTATTTAAGCAAAATCTCTGAAAGTAGCCTCACATAGTTCTTTGGTATCCCAAGCATGTCTACCGGTAATTTGTCACGAATTGAACGAACTTGTCCAGGATTCTTGGATTTAGATTCAAAAGACACGGAATAAAACTGAGAAGGTCCAATGACAATTTTAGCCACTTCCATTTCCCCTTGAAGCTTGAAGTAACGCCAGCGACTCTTCCGAGCTTCTACGTGGAGGAGATTTGGCTGAGCAGCAAGAAGTTCTTTCTTGACCTGATGTGATTCTGAACAACTCGATAACAAATCAACGTCACCCTTGAAATTCAGCCTTGTCAGCACATGGCTCCATACTTTCGCAGGAGCTGGTAACATCTGATTGATTTCTGTACGCCAGAGTTCAAATTCTTCACGTTTATCCCGGAGCACTCTCACTTTTATGGTTGGTTTCGGCTTTGACGATTTCCTAAGCTTTACATTTACAGTGTCGTCATCTGTGATAAAGTATATGTCTTTTTCGTCACAGGGACCATCCCATTTATCGAAGATTTCCTTTAAGTACTCGTGCTCAAATCCATGTGGTGGCTTTGAATCACGAACAAAGTACCGGCATTCCCAAGTTTCAATAAAGTCTTTCTCTTTGTTTTTCACAAAGTTTAACTTGATCATGATTTATGTATCTTTAATCTTCCTTGCTTTTTTCAATTCATTGTGGCCTTCATGAGCTTCTTTGTCTAAGCTCCGCGGTGTTGCTCCCTTCATTTCATCTCTTGTCTTCGATATAGAAGAAATCGTGACATCCAACTCATCAAATTTCTTCTCTTTAAGGTAATTCTTGAAATTTTTCTCAGCCTTTTGTTTGATTAATTTTGCCTGATTGGAGTCGGTATCACGTGCAATCATTACAATGTCTGGTTCTATCAACTGAAAAATGTCATATTTAGCATCTTTACCATTTGCATCTTTTATTTTACAATCACAGAATGCGTCGGCCAGTGCATAGTCAAGTATATCAATTATTTCTTTTCGAATCTCGTTTTCTTTCGATCGTTCTTCTGATGACTTATCTTCAAGGAAGAGTTTACGAGAATATTGGCGTAAGTCATCAACATCAGCATAAATTAAAAAAAATCTACTTTTTTTCTTTAATATTTGGCTGAGCTTTCCAAGATACGCGCTCCTTTGGTTTTCATATTCAACGATTTCAGCGACATTCTCTTCTGCGTGATTTTTTATATCCTCGACCTTACTTTCTATAAAGCTCGCAGATAGCGGCCCTATAGTGAAACCTTTCAGCTTGCCCATGATAGCGAGGTAGATGAATACAGGGATAAGCAGAAGAGCGACGAGGATCGCCTCGCCTTTGATTTGTGCAACGTGCGTGGTCAGCACGAGGATACCGATGCCAACTACCAAAAAGACCACCGCCACAAGGATCGCAACATACGTCTGTTTATTTATATTTTCGGCTTTGTTTCTTGCTTCGTTCTTGGGTTCATTTTCGGACATATCGATTCCTCCTTAAACTGACATTATGTATGTGTCGTGTTTGGAGACAATTTGACATTTTTCGATTCCATTTATCACCTCACTTGGGTCTTCCTGACAGCTTGAACGAAGTTCTCAGGCTGAATGACTGCGCCGACCTTTGTCTGCACTGCAGTCTCTTGCCACAGGGTAACAATCTTTTTCGGCTCGATATCCGGGTTGACCTGGTAAGCCAAAACAGCAAGCCCCGCAAGATAAGGGGCCGCCCAGCTCATCCCGGCCTCCCGCCAATACGTATAGACATCACTACCTGTGTGACAGGCCGTCGTCCGATTACTCGCCGGGACCAGAACAACGCCGGGCCTAACACCATATATTCCACTCTTATAGCCGGCCGGGTCATCCGGGTCTTTGCCGGGAATCCGGGCGAGCATTCCGTATTGAATCGTGTCCTGCGCACATGTCACGAACAGAATGCCGTTTTGGTCGGCTTTCTTCAATGCCTCCTTCCAGCGTTGAAAATTGGCCTGCTGGGAAAACATTCCTGTTGAGATGCTTACAACTCGTACTCGCTCTGTAGTGTTCGGGTCTGCGTTAAGCTTAATCAGCTTGTTGATAGCGTCACAGTATGTCTGATTTTCACGCTTCCACATTGGTACGGCAAAGTAATAGAGCGAGGCCCCCGGTGCGACTCCGCACGTTTTCCCAACGGCAATGCTGGAAACGGGTGGCCCGTGCATTTGAACGGGGACTCCCTGTACATCTATCGCTTCATATTTCACAATCCGGTCGGCATATTCAATATGGTCTTTCAATAAAGGCTGGTCGATGATTGCGATGCCCACGCCCCGGCCGTCGACGCCCTGCTTGTGTAAAGCACGAATACCAAGACCCGGATTTTTTCCATCTTCAAGCACCTGCGCCGGATCGAATCCGTCCGGCAGCTTGTCAGAACCAGGCCATTTGGTTTGACTGTCAAAGGGCAATGTTTTGAGTAATTGCAGGTGCGTTCTTAAATCCAGGTTGGCCAGTGACACATTCGCTAATCCCCAGAAGGGGTCGAACTT
>DQCG01000502.1:0-10627 GCA_003533825.1 Phycisphaerales bacterium | reverse complement strand
TTGCCTTTCACATTTATCCAGAGAAGAGTTACTGGAGTGGAATAACGTCTCATCCTGCCGAACATTACCTGAACATCGGAATACTTAAGTTCAACAATCTCCATGCCGCCATCGTTTCTGACGGTTTCATTTTCGGCGGGCCCAAGCAAAGCCTTCAATTCCTCCGGAGTCGTCAGCTTATAGGCAAGCTTGCCTTCTGCCACAGCCCGCCGGACAATATCTGCCGGACTCGACTTCGCCGTCGTGTCGGCTGCTGCGCAGACAGAGATTGTGGAGAAGAATAATAGAAACGTCAACGCCATTGATATATGAGGTGACATCCGTACTGCTTTGAACAAATTGAACGAGCGCATGCGAATATCTCCTTTCTCCGCAAACGAGACTACCGTGTCCGATTTATGTGACTATATTCACTAATCGGGACTTTATAACGATAATCTTCCTGGGTTCCCTGTCGGCCATTGCGGCAATGACTTTCTCGCAGCTCAGAGCCTTCTGTTTTATCTGCTCCTCATCCGCATCGGCTGAGACGATGATCCTGTCCTTTATCTTGCCCATGACCTGTACCGCCAACTCGACTTCCTTTTCTTTGATGAGCTCCTTATCATATTCGGGCCAGTTCTCATAAGCGAGGCTCTCGGTATGGCCGAGCCTCTCCCATAGCTCTTCGGCAATATGAGGCGCGAATGGAGCAAGAATCAGAACGAGCTTCTCAATAACAGCTTTGGGCTTGATTGGCAGCCTGCTGAGGTGATTCACGAGAATCATCATCGCACTTATGGCCGTGTTAAAACCGAAACCCTCTATATCGTCGCCGACTTTTTTGATTGTCTGATTCAGCAATCGAAGTGTCGCCTCATTCGGCTGAGCTTGTTGTACAGCTTTGTCCAGCTCGCCGGTGTCCCTGTCTATAACGGCCCGCCATAGCTTCTGCAGGAACCGGTGGACGCCTTCGACCCCCTGCATGCTCCAGGGCTTGATGGCCTCAAGGGGGCCCATGAACATTTCGTAAAGGCGCGTTGAATCGGCCCCGTAATCGGCGATGACCTTGTCAGGATTGACGACGTTGCCGCGGGACTTGCTCATTTTCTGGCCGTCTTCGCCTAAAATCATTCCCTGATTGATGAGTTTCTTGAACGGCTCTTTCGTGCTGACGTAGCCCAGGTCATAGAGAAGCTTGTGCCAGAATCGCGAGTACAACAGGTGCAGCACGGCGTGCTCGGCCCCGCCGATATACAAATCGACAGGCATCCAGTACTTTTCCTTTTCCGGATCCCAGCCCTCCTGGTCATTGTCAGGATCAAGGTACCTCAGGTAATACCAGCAACTGCCGGCCCATTGAGGCATTGTATTTGTTTCGCGTTTGGCTTTCGAGCCGTCGGGCAGCGTTACATTTACCCAATCATCTACATTGGCTAAAGGCGGCTCACCTGTCCCTGTCGGTTTATAGTTATCGACCAGCGGCAGCACCAGCGGCAAATCCTGTTCGGAGAGAGCGACGACTTGACCGTTTCCAGTATGCAGAATAGGAAACGGCTCGCCCCAGTAGCGTTGCCTGCTGAAGAGCCAGTCGCGCAGCTTATAGTTGACAGATTTTTTGCCCAGGTTCTGCTCTTCGAGCCAGTTCGTAATCTGCTCCTTGAATTCAGGCGTGCTGAGGCCATCGAACCGCCCACTGTTAATCGCCCTGCCGTCGCCGACAAAACACAGCTTGCCCTGCTTGACCAGCTCAGCTTGTCCGCTGTCCGGCGGTTCAACAACCGGGATTATTGGCAGATCGAATTTCGTCGCAAACTCGAAGTCACGCTCATCGTGAGCCGGCACAGCCATAATCGCACCGGTTCCATAGCTTATCAACACATAATCGCTGATCCATATCGGAATCTTCTCGTTGTTCACAGGATTGATAGCGTATGCGCCGATGGGCTGGCCCGTTTTCTCTTTAGCCAAATCCGTCCGATCCAAATCGCTCTTCCTTGCGGCCTCTTCTCGATATTTCTGAACAGCGTCCTTTCTTTCCTCGCTTGCAATTTTATCTACCAACGGATGCTCGGGAGCCATGACCATATATGTAGCGCCGAACAGCGTATCTGGCCGGGTTGTGAAGACGCGAATGTTTTCGTCGAAGCCATCGATCTTGAAATTGACATCGGCGCCGATACTCTTACCGATCCAGTCTGTCTGTAATTTTTTTATAGAATTCGGCCAGTCCACTTCGACCAAATCGTCCAGCAGTCTTTCNNNNGCGTATTTTGTAATCCGCAGCATCCACTGGCGCATCGGCTTTCGGATGACCGGATGCCCGCCTCTCTCGCTAAGCCCCCCTACCACTTCTTCATTTGCAAGCACCGTTCCGAGTTCAGGACACCAGTTTACAGGAACCTCCGCTTCGTGAGCCATGCGGTTCTCATCTATGAATCTCTGTCTTTCCTGTTCATTCAGGCCCTCCGGGATGGGAAGCTGCTCGATGGGCCTGGCTTTCTGCTCGGTTTCATCGAAGTAACTGTTAAAGAGTTTCAGAAATATCCATTGTGTCCATTTGTAGTACTTTGGATCGATCGTGGCAATTTCCCGCTGCCAGTCGTAGCTGAATCCCAGCGATTTTGTCTGCCGGCGCATGTTATCTATGTTTTGTTGTGTAGTGTCTTTCGGATTAGTGCCGGTCTTTATTGCGTGCTGCTCAGCCGGAAGACCGAACGCATCCCAGCCAAACGGATGCAGCACGTTGAAGCCTTTCATACGTTTGTACCGGGAGACTATGTCGCTTGCGGTATAACCTTCGGGATGGCCGACGTGCAGGCCCTGGCCGCTCGGGTAGGGAAACATATCCAGCACGTAATATTTTGGCCTGGAATCGTCGCAATCCTGCGCTTTGAATATCCCGGTTTCTTCCCAGAGCCGCTGCCACTTCTTCTCAATCTCAGCGAATGCATAAAATCCATTCTTGGAATACATCTGTTTTACTGCTCCTTATCAATGTAGATAACAATCTTCTGTTACACAATAATACAAATTTCTCGTAAAATCCACTAAAAATCCATCACTTATCACCCGGCACTGCGGCACAAAGCTTAGATCACGTAATATTCTATAAAAGGGAAAAAGGGAAACGCGGTTGGTATAGTAAGATGGTTGACGATCCCTATCGGAGCGAGGATTTAGAGTTTCCACATTCCATCCGGAAGCACCTGAAGGGAGCCGGTGTCACGATAGAAATTCAATGTTGAAATGTTATAGTCCACAAGAGCTTGTGCGGCGTCGTTCTGAGCTTCGAAAAGGTCGCTCTGAGCCTGGAGCACACGTCGGCTGCTTGCCCTGGAATACTGGAGCAGCAGAAAGGTATTATTAAATCGCTGCTTGGCTAATTCGAGAGCCTCTAATAAAACCTTGTACCGCTCCGCTGCTTCGGTCAGATCACGGTGGGCCTGCCGTACCTCTAATGCTACCGTGTCGGCTGCTAACTCGTATGCTCGCTGTCGCTGGTTCAGAGTTATCAGGGCTTTGCGGTAAATGTTTTGCTCGGGCACGCGGTCCAGTGGCAGGTTAAGTTCCACGCCGAGCCCGTATTCTTCTCTCATCCAGTCGATTGTTCCTCTGTTTGCTCGTCTTGCAGAAGTAACGCTGGTGGTACCGACGAAATTTGCATCGGCGCGGAGGCCGTCGGTGGCAACATAAACTTTGCGCTGGGCATCGATGATGGCATCGGCACTGTTAACTAAGTCAAGGCGCTGAAGCAGTGCGGCCTCGACAGCCTTGGCCTCGGTGAAATCCGGTTCGGCCATTTTCGCTGTCCTCAAGGCTTCGAATTCTTTCTCGTCTAACTGGAATTCCGTTGTCGTGGGCAAATTCAGGGTTATCTTGAACTCGTCAAGTGCCTGCATGTATTCCTTTTCCGCCTGAGAGTAGAAATTCTGGGCTTGCAGTTTGCTCTGCCTGATTTGGTCAAGCTCGAGTAGTGGCACACGTCCCGAGGTGGCCAATTTTTCGACGCGATCATAGGTAAATGCCAGAGTAATATAATTGTTTCGGGCATTCTCTATCGCATCGTATTTTTGCAGAACTACATAGTACCGGCTGATCACTGAAACAACGAAAGTTTTGCGAAACCGATTGAAGGAACGTACCTGATAGAGAGTATCGCGTTCAGCTTGTGTGAGGTTTTCCAATACTACCTTGCGGTCGCTGCCTCGAAGCAAAGGTTGTGCTACGGTTGCACTTAAGATTGAAGTCAGACCGCCTCGCATATTGCCCGTGAGCACATCGATCCAGGCGACGGCAAGTTCGGTGCTGATTCTGGTGCCCCCGGCCAGTAACCGGTTAAAGCCAATATTGGATTCAATTCCTACTGCCTCATCGTTACGGTCCGCATTATATCCGCCACTTGCCCCGCCGAAAAACTGATATTCAAACTCATGCCGGGTCAGCCTCAAATCCAGAGCTCTTATATAAAGTTCTTCTTTTTGTGTTTGATATTCGTGATTTTGAGAGGTAGCCAGTCCGACTGCCTGCGGCAGGGTCAGAACGCCGAAGGATGTAATCTCTTTTTCTTCTATTGGTATGTCGTTGGGTGATGGTACGGTATCGCTGATTTTGTAGTTAGCCTTGGTTCCAAATTCGTCCTGCCACTTTTGGTCGATAATCCGATAGACTTGCTCGTCAGCTTCGGCTTTGTAGTTCTGCCGTGTGCACCCCGCCAGACAGCACAGGCCGACAAGGCTTAGTATTATTGTATTCGGAAGTTTTCTGTTTCCATTAGTACAAATCATCAGTCCTGTACCTGTCTCTTGTGGTTATTGAAGCTTAGCTGTGTTCGGCTGGTCGGCACGAGGCCGATCCTGAGTAAAGCTACAGGGTTCTTATCCCTACCATCTCGCCCGCAACCAGTTCCATACCCTTGGGAATTTCTATTACGATCGGTCGTCCCCACTGGGGAACAGCCGAATTGCGCCACAACTGCTCGGGCATAAGTTCTATCGTGGGGCCAACATACGTTACCTCACATTGTGCTTTCTGTTCCGGCGGTCTGTTCTTGACGATTTCAACCAGTGTCTTTTCTCGTACCAGCCCTAACTGACTTTCGCTGACGTAAGCTACAATTTCACTTGGTTTAAATTCTGCGATCGCAAATATTGTGTCGCCGGACCGAACGACCTCTCCTGCCCTGCGAATAATATCCTCACCGGGCCTGCGCAGGGTTGTCTGATTAGCCTGACCCTGAATCGGAATCACGACGCCGTCGAACGGCGCCTTCAATTCTATCGCCCTGCGTGAATTAAGAGCCTCAAGCTGTTTCAACAATCCATCCATTAACTTTTCTTGAACTGCTGTTTCTTTTCGTATTACCTCAAGGGCGCTGTCCACTGATGGATGCGTTAACTGCCGTTTGGAAAAATCGCTCAGCCTTTGTTTGGCTGATTCCAGATCCTGCTCGGCCTGCTCCAGCATGCGCTGATTTTCTTCCATCTTCTTTGCCAGGCTGTCATGTTGCACCTTCGCTTTCTGCAATTCATAGGGAGCAACGGCTTGTTCTTCGAGCAAAGCCTCGGTAATTTTCACCTCGGCCGCCAGGTCGGCCAGTATTACACGGTCAGAAGCTATTTGTGCTTTTAATGCGTAAATCTGAAGTTTTGCCTGGTCGGCATCAACAAGGAATCTTCTCAACTCCGTGGTACGATTAATCTCTCGATCAGCCTCCTCTGCCATTAGAAGCTCCTGTGTTGGGACCAGTTGAGCTGTAAGGTGTTTTATTTCTGCTATAGCGGTGGCCAGTTGTGTTTTCAAGCCGGCTTCTATTACGCGCTCGTTTTCAAGGACAGTATCGATGACAGCTAATGTTTGGCCGGCGTCAACCTGCTCGAACAAATTAACGCGCACGTCTGTTAATCTACCCGTGCACGCGGACGCTATCTGACGTACCTGCCCCCTTGCCATACCTATGACTTCAAACCGTTGTGAGCGGCGAGTGAAAAGTCCGATTACACATGCCACCGCCCCCAGCCACACTAAGATAGGAATGAGGTGCAGACGCAAACGAAACGGATAATTTCTAAGACTTATCCTTTTCATAAAGCCTAAACCTCCAGCAGCTTTTCCTGCATTGTCAGGCTTATATTCTCAAGGCCCTCGACTTTTTGCAGCTCGGATAACATTTGTTGGTTTTTCTCGGCATTTCGTATCATCAACTGATAGGCATATTCAACTTCGGAAACACCGAAGCCGCTGTCCTGCGCCGATATGAGGGTATAACTGCCGCAGAAGCGTCTGAGGATAGCGGGAATCGGACTTTCGGGCCCGATATGGCTTCTGACGGTAAACCGCAGGAAACCGTTATGTGGCTGATGTGTTCCGAAACCTGTCACATAGAGATATATGATTATAAGACTCAGAATAATCGTCCCGACGATGGCTACGGCGTATCGCTGAGAGCCTGCCGCCATGCCAATCACCAATGAGCAAAAAATGAAGGCTATGTCCCTCGTATCTTTAATGATGTTACGAAAACGTATAATCGCCAAAGCACCCATTAATCCGACAGCGGTGATGATACTTGTGCCGATGACGGCCATGACCATTGCTACGACAACTGTGATTAGAATCAGTGATTGTACAAACGACCTCGAATAAGACATGCCGCTGTGAGTGAAGTAATAAACCCAGGCCAGGGCTTGTCCGAGAACAAAGGCCAGCAGTAAAGACAAGAGAATCGCCTCGGGTGTAAAAATTCCCCCGGATGAGGGAGTGCCTTCCAATATTTGCCACATTCCATCCATAATTACTAAAACGTTAATTGGGGTACATAAAATTCTAATAAACGTGAGTCTGTTATTGACGAGCCAAACTTAGAAATCGATCGCGCCTGTAAGTTGAAATACCTGACCATTTGGCTCAACCATGCAGGATAGTTGTTCGTAAACTTGATCTCTAAAATAACTCCATTCAGCGTAAAGGGATTCTGCTGCCAGCCTCTTCCGCCAAGTCTGACTTCCGGGCGGTTTGTGATACAATATGCAAGCCCTCGGTCAAAGGTTACCCTTACTCTATTTTCTGAATTTCCTTCAAATGCCTTCCGCATGTACCGGATGAGCACTATAGGCTTAGCCGCGATACTTTTCATATACAACTGAAACTGGTTGATTGAGTCTATATCGGCAGTATAATTCTGTGGTGGTAGAGACAATCCGGTAAGCAGGGTCGGCACATCCCGGTCCATAACTCGTGCCCTGCTTTTATTAATAATAGTATTTATCCGGCGTTTGATCTCGAAAAAGCGAGGATAATCCAGCTCATCGGTATAACTGCGGATACGCAGCTTAAAACGGTTTTTATGCCCCCTCAAACTTTCTTGGCAAAGCTGCAGATTCTCCGAATCCAGGTAAAGACTCACGATCGGATAGTCACCGCTTCTCTGCAATTTACAATACCTGTCCACTTCCAGGTATGGTTTTACAAACTCCGCTATTGCCTTGGCCTTTGACTCGCTGATGTGATATTTCAACTCACGACGGCACGTAAGAGTTCGGTCGGCTGATTCAATCGTTTTTTTTTGTTCTGTTTGTATTGCTTTTTCTGTCATTAGAACTCTGATTCTGCTTTCAGGTTTCTCCCGGCGATCTACCGTCAAACATGGCCATCTTCTTTACTGAGCCATCTGTTACTCAAAGATGTTGAAATTACTAAATCAATTTTTATTTTGTTACAATTAACCATCCTTATTATAGGACATACTCTGGATGTAATAGGATCCGCAAGGCCAGGTATCGGCTCTGTAAGTCTTGCTTTTGCACCCTTCAGCCATTATATACAACTGTATTATCTTAACTATTCTAACATATTTGGATTGGTTAAGTCAACACTATTTTGGTCCTCTATAACAGGCGAATGCCTTGAATTTGAGGGTTTTTACTTGACTGTGCAGCGCTATTTTTATTAAATCTTGATTCGTATCGATTTGTTTTATCGAGAAGGTACTCTTGCTAAAACCGGGAGCAGAATATCAGGGATCCTTTTGTCTCTCCCGGCTTCAACGGCGGCAGTTTTGCCTTGCAGAAGAAAGCGGCAGGGGTAAAAACCTCTTGTGCGAATGATAGGAAAATGTGTTTATGGCAGATCAAATTGTAAGAATTGGGATTGTTGGTTTCGGTACTATAGGCAGCGGCGTTGCGAAGCTTATAGTTGAAAATGCAGATTCGATAGCAGCCAGAGCAGGTCTTCGATTGGAACTTGCCTGCGTTGTCGATACGGATACGACATCCGAACGTCCGGTAAAGCTGCCTGATGGTATCCTCACCGATGATCTGAATAGGTTGTTAAACGATGATACTATTAAAATAGGTGTTGAAACGGTTGGCGGGACAGATATCGCAAAGGATATCCAGCTCAAGATGCTTGAGGCGGGAAAAGATGTAGTTACTGCCAACAAGGCTCTTCTGGCTGAACACGGCAACGAGCTTTACAGAGCCGCTCACAAGAACGGCCGCTGCATAGCCTTTGAAGCCAGTTGTGCGGGGGGAATACCTATTGTTTCAGCTATTAGAACGGGATTAACGGCGAATAATATCAATGCGATGTATGGCATAGTCAATGGGACTTGTAATTACATCCTCTCCAATATGACCTCTAAAAATGAAGATTTTTGCGAGGCCCTGGCTCAGGCACAGGAAAAAGGCTATGCCGAGGCGGATCCAACGCTGGATATCAGCGGCGGCGATAGTGCCCACAAACTGGCTATCCTAGGCTCTATTGCTTTTGGATGCGAAATTGCTCTCGAAGACATCTTTGTCGAGGGCATTGAAGGAATTTCGAAAGATGACATCCGTTACGGCACCGAAATGGGGTATTGTCTTAAGTTGCTGGCTATTGGGCAGAAAGATGCGCACAACAGGATTTCGCTGCGCGTGCATCCTTGTTTTATTGCCAGGGAAAACTCGCTCGCTCGCGTGGAAGGGCCATTTAACGCCGTCAGCATATTCGGCAGTGCGGTCGGACAGGTCATGTATTACGGCCGGGGTGCCGGAATGATGCCTACCGCAAGCGCTGTCGTAGCAGACATTATTGATGTCGCCCTGGGCAACTCTGCTACTACCTTTCGCCAATTGAACCTGCGACCCAGAAACGAAACTGCCCCGTTTATAGAGAAAATAGATAACATTGTTAGCAGGTTTTATATCAGGATAATGTGCAGGGATAAGCCGGGTGTTATAGCTCAATGGAGCAAAGTGCTTGCCGACAACCAGATAAGTATATCCGGTGCCATACAACACGAGGATACCGGCCCGGACAATACCGTACCGGTAGTAATCGCAACACACCCTACAATGCAGAAAAACATCACCGTCGCACTGGAAGGCATGGAAAGGCTCGATGTCATTGGTGGAAAACCGGTCTGCATAAGAATCGTAGACATTCCGGAGGACAAGGATTGACGACCAAATATGCCATAATAGTTCCTGACGGTGCAGCGGATGAGCCGCTCGAGCAATTCGATGAGCAGACAGCGCTTGAGGCTGCTGAAATCCCCAATATGGATAGAATCAGTGCATTAGGCAGGCAGGGTCTTGTCCAGACGGTTCCCGCGGATATGGAGCCCGGTAGCGATGTAGCTCAAATGAGTCTGTTGGGCTACGATCCTCTTCGTTATTATTCCGGCCGGGCGCCGATCGAGGCAGTGGCACGAGATATAAAGTTATCTCTGGAGGACTGGGTTTTCAGGTGCAATCTTGTTACTATTGCCGACGGCAAAATGGCTGACCACAGTGCCGGGCATATCTCAACTGCCGAGGCCGCCAATTTGATAAAAGAGCTGAGCGACCAGCTTGGCAGCGAGCAGATTATTTTCCATGCGGGTGTAAGCTACAGGCACCTGCTGGTTTTCAAGGGATTCGGTTTCGATGTTCAGACATATCCTCCCCATGATTATATAGGTAAGGCGATAGAAAAGTTATTACCTCGCGGCAAAGGTGCGGATTTACTTATCGATTTAATGGCGCGTTCGCAACAGCTCTTCACTAATCACGACATTAACAAAGTCCGAAGAGACCTGGGAGAAAATCAGGTTAGCTCCATCTGGCTTTGGGGACAGGGCAAAAAAGCCCAGATGGAACGGTTCCAGAAGCGCTTCGGAATCAGGGGCGCTGCGATCACTGCCGTAGACTTGGTGAGAGGATTGGCAAAGCTGATAGGTTTCGACCTGATCGATGTGCCCGGCGCCACAGGTTTCATCGATACGAACTATCAGGGCAAGGCTTCCGCCGCAATTGAGGGGCTCGATAAGTATGACATTGTTTTTGTCCATATAGAAGCACCTGACGAGGCATCTCACAGCGGCAACGCCGAGATGAAGAAAAAGGCTATCGAGCAGGTTGATAAATATATTGTTGGGCCTGTGCTTGAGGCGATGCAGAAATATGATAGCTGGCGAATACTCGTCATGCCGGATCATCCGACCCCGGTCCGAACAGGTGCTCACTCGGGTGAATCCGTGCCGTTTGCGATGGCGGGCGACAGTATCAGCGGCATCCTGCATACCACGTTCGGCGAGACTAATGCCGCCAAATCCGGATTTCGGATAGAAAAGGGTTTTGAGCTGATGGAGTATTTCTTAAAAAGCCAGGGCTACCGCATCTAATTT
>DQCG01000625.1:4734-7589 GCA_003533825.1 Phycisphaerales bacterium | reverse complement strand
CCTGCCATTGGCATGGATATTAATCGTGTCTGTTTCTTTGAGTTACGGTGAAGGCATAATCGATACACCGTTCGTCCAGGAATATCACGAGGCCTGCCCAATCGGCCGGGAGGCCGGAAGCAACGATGTTCGTGCGATTGCAGTCGATAGCGCCGGCGGCGTTTGGGCCGGGACCGGTGCAGGTGTGTTTCGTTTGGACAGCGGCACGAAACAGTGGACCGAATTGATGGGCAAGGCCGACGCCGGACCGGTATATGATATCGCCGTCGATGGTGCGGGGACGGTCTGGATTGGTGCATGGAACGGAATGTACCGCTCGACAGCGAATGGTTTGCAAAAGCTAAAGCAGATTGACAATCTCATCGCGGCGTTGTGTGTCGCCGGAAATGAAGTCTTCGGACTCGGCGGGGCCGGCCTCTGGCTTGTAACGAATGACACATGCAGATATAAAAAGCTGCCGTATTCGAGGCACTTTCGAGCGGCCTTAGCCGACAGAAGCGGCGGATTATGGATTGCAACGGGAATGGGTTTATACCGCCATAAGGATACGGGATTTAGACTGTACCAAACCGAATCGGAGCTGCTCGGTCCGGACCTGCACGATATCGCTTACGCTAAAGACGGCAGCCTGTGGATCGGCGGGCTCGGCGGGGTCACAGTATATAAGAATGATAAACGCGTTCGCAGCTTCACTCCGACCGAAGGGCTCCCCGCCATCTCTGTAAAATGCGTGGCGCAGAGTCCTGACGGACAAATGTGGGTCGGCACCGATCGCGGGATTGCACGGTATGACGGACGGAACTGGTCGATTCGTCACAGCAGACGCTGGCTTCTCAGTGACGATGTGCGTGACATTGCGTTCGACTCGCAGGGGACCGCCTGGATTGCTACGAGCGGCGGTGTCAGCGCCATTAAACGCAGGTCGATGAAACTTGCCGAAAAGGCGGATTATTTCCTCGACGTATGCCTGGCAAGGCATGTGCGCGAGCCCGGGCTGGTTGAAAAATGTTCGCTCCGTGTACCCGGCGATACGAGCACGTGGCGGCCGAGGGACGATGACAACGACGGGCAATATACGAGCATGTACCTCGCGGCCGAAAGTTTTCGTTACGCCGTGACGAACGATCCCCCGGCAAAGGCAAACGCAAAAAAAGCATTCGAGGCACTGCGGTTTCTGCAGACCGTCACGGAGACGCCCGGTTTTGTGGCGCGTACTGTGATACCGAGCTCGTGGATAAAAATGGCCGATCCGAACAGAAAAATATCCGACCGGCAGTGGGCCGAGATGGTCGTTGAAAATCCGCGGGAAAAAAGAGTAGAAACACGCTGGCGTCCATCCGGCGACGGCAAGTGGCTCTGGAAGGGTGACACGAGCAGCGACGAGATTACCGGTCACATGTTCGGTTACTTATTCTACTATGATCTGTGCGCCGACGAAGCGGAACGACGGCGAGTATCCGCACATATCCTCAATATCGTGGACTATATTATCGACGGCGGCTACGTCCTGAAGGGCATGGATGGAACTCATACAAAATGGGGCGTTTGGTCGCCGGAAAAGCTCAACGACGATCCGGACTGGGCTCCTGAACGAGGTATCAATTCCGTGGAAATCCTCTCGTATCTGAAGCTCGCCTTTCACGTCTCCGGCGAGAGGCGCTATCAGGACGAGTATCTCAAGCTGCTCGGCGAGCATGATTACGCCGCCAATGTAAGAGAAGCCAAGACAACCAATCCCACCTGGCGCACGCACATTGACGATGAGCTGCTCGCGCTGGCTTATCCATGTCTTTTGACGCATGAAGACGATCCCAAGCTGCGGCGCTTGTATCGTGAGAGCCTCGACCATTGGTACGCCGCGGTGAAAGCCGATTGCAGCCCGTTTTTCGAGTTCATCTACGGTGCCTGCTCCGGCCGGACGCCTCAACTGGATATCTCTGTCGCTTATTTGCGCGATGCATCGCTCGATCTTGTACGCTGGACGGTTGACAATTCCCGCCGCGAAGACATACGGATCGTACGAATCCCCGAATGGGAAAACTTGCAGACAAATCGTTTACCGCCGCCAAGCGAACGCGGCGTCATCCGCTGGGACGAGAATCCATGGAAAGCTGTCCAGGGAGATGGCGGGCATACCGAAAGCGATGGAGTTTGGTGGCTGCTGCCCTACTGGATGGGACGCCATTATGGTTATATGCAACAACAAAAATAGAATATAATTAACACTTCCTCGATAATGAAAATCCTTCAATATTGAAAATCCCTCAATAAATTGAGGGGCTAAATATATTGTTTTTGTTGTGGGAATTTACATAATCGATTCTGCTCTTTAAGGCTCGCTCTTCAAAACAATATCTCTTGTCGAAACCTTTCGTCCAAATCCTGCCGGTCAAACCGAACTTGCGAAGCGCAACCTGCGCCGCATTTTTATAATAACTAACGATCTTACCCATCGGAATCGGAACATAATCAACGACAATGTGGACATGATTGGAACACACAGCTAAAGCAAGAATCCTTTGATTTATCCGATTTGCTTTTTCGAATATGGCTTTTGCTGCGATTGCTCGATGATTCTTCGATAGTTTAACCGGATTTTTGGAGAGGTTTTGTTTATTCGATTCGGCAAGAGATTGATTGGTCGCACAGGTTATACCATCCTTAACGAATCCCCGTTTATCCCCCTGAAGCCACGTCCCGTATGTCGTGAAGGTAATCATATATCCAAGGGTCTTCACCATAATTCAATCATTCAACGTAAAAAGAAAAACATTCCCCCCATATTTAGCCCGGCAATTTATTGCCGGGTGCCTTTAATTAGATACAATTTCGACTCGATGTTCCGGGCCGGTTAC
>DQCG01000625.1:0-4653 GCA_003533825.1 Phycisphaerales bacterium | reverse complement strand
CTGGAAGCTCCGGAAGTTGGGCGTACATGAACCGAGAGACACGAGCGCTCTGCCATCGGTGGTTGTCACCTTCGAGCTGATGACATTCGGCGTCCATTCGATCCAATCCCGCCGGGCGGTCTTTATGAAGTAGGGCGTGCCATAAGCCCAGTGCGGCTTGCCATCCCGGTACCAGGTATTGTTACGGAATATCTCGTCATCAAGCACAACAAGGGTCGAGGTGGGTCTTGCCGGAAACGTGGTGAAGCGATTGGTGTCCGTCTCCCAACTGCACCAGCGATAGGTATCGGGACGCGTTTCCCATTTTCCGGTCTCCGGATCCGGCTTCATGGGGCTTCTACCCGGACCGACGACGCGAATCACCGATCCATCGCCATCGCGCCATACCTCATCCCGGATTTCCAGGGCCGACAGCGGTACCCCTTTTTTTTCGAAATGGGCGTCGTACTTGGCGTCTATCAGCACCCATTTGCCGAACTTGTTGACCCAGACCTCGTTGACCCCGTGGTGGCCGCCGTCGTTTTTGAGTCCCGGCCCACAGCCCAGCCGCCGGGTGACGTAACCGAAACTGTTCAGTACCGCATGCTGAACAATACTGAAATGCGTGCAATGAAACTTTCCGTCCTTAAGTGCGGCGTCGAGAATAGCGAACGTGTCCCCCCGGGTCTGCGTGGGATTTTCGTTGTCGATAGCGATGTTCGACTTTATCCAGTGACGCAGCAGCAGGATGCGTTTCCATTCGTCGCTCTCGCCGGCCACGACGGCATCAAGGCCGTACCGGTTCCGCAACCGGCTGATGCGCGGGCTGTAAAAGTTCTCGAACGCCCGGAATAATTCGTTGCCGTGATACCGGGGATTCTCGACGGGCTGCATAACAAGCCGGCCGCTCTCGCCCGCGGTTGCCGCGATAGACAGGGCAAACAAAACACCTGCCGTAATAACCCGGAGCCGCTGGTTTCGTACATAGTTGGTCATAGTTCTGGAATTCATAATCTGTCCCTGCCAAAAGAGCACCGGCCCCTATTGCGGCGCCGTGAATAATGTAAATGACATATCTACAGGTTCGCCTTCTTGGTCGTAAATCGGCTCCGGCACAGAACCATCGCGAGAGATACTTATCGCCGGGCTGCCGAACATGTGGGGATGGTTTGTCCAACCCCACGGATGCTGAATTTCATCCATTGTCGCTCTGTACACAGCTACGACACTGAACCAGTATTTATGATCGAGATATTCCTGCCGGAACCACTCCTCCTCCGGCAATCTCACCGAGTAGTTGAAGACCGACTCATTGGGCTGCCCCTCGGGATTTCGATTATAACCAACAAGAACCTCATCGTAGTCGTAGGCGAGATACTCCCAGACTAATTCGCCAGAATTCCCATCTTGTACTGGAACGTTCGTTGGTATTAGTAACGATAATATGAAGTAATCCGGCCGTCGCGGCTCCTCGACCTCGTAGCAATTGTACGCTTTGTATTCATACCCGATGTACGATCCGTACCAACTGATAGCGTTGATCGGATCTATTCGCTCACATAACCAGTCTTCGACCACCCGACGTTCGATCTGTAAATTGCCGGCTTCATTATCAATGGCAAACGATATCTGACCCTCTGAGTACGGCCAGTCACGCAGACCCGTAAACGCCTGGTCCCACTTGACCCAGGGATGCTCGGTCATAAGCTCAAAGCACATGTCATATGCCTGGTTCCAACCGCACAAAAGAGAATTCTCTATCGGGTAAATTCTCCCGGGAAACAGACGCTCGTCGTACGTTGGCCAATCGCCCATGATGGCCGGCATAACGGCGCCATTGCCCCAGAGATGCGGCCGCGTGATCCAGCCCCACATATTCTTCGCCTCTGCATCCGCGGGATAGATGGCCGTAATGCTTATCCAGAAGATATCATAATTGCTTTCATACCCAACCTGGTGGAACCATTCTTCCGGTTCCAGTTGGACTTCATACAAGAAACACGTCTCCGGCTGCCTCTGTGGGAATTCGACGTCCGCCACAGGTTCAAAATGAACCCGCTCAGCAGGAATTTCCAATGACCAGACCATGCGCTCGGGGAAGGCCTCGCTCTGATCGATGCCCTCGATCTGGTTAACCCAGAAACCGACATGCCAGGCTTCCGGTTGCGATTCCGGCGGCTCGGGCCATGTCCAGGCCTTGTATCCACCCCACCACCGTATTCGTGTCACCGGAATGGGCCCGATGCGGCGGAAGTCATCGGCATCCATGTGCCACTGCCTCTTCTGGCCTGTCCGCTCAGTAGACCGGGCCGGCTCACTCCAGCCGCAGAATACCGGCAGCATATCCACGTCCGGCTCGATTTCTATCGGTGGTCGGGACCATATCAAAAACGGCGGGATATCATTCGGCTCGATGGGGATATCCGGATCGTTGGGCTCTGGAGGTCCGTCCGGATCGCCTGGGACACTCCCTGCAACCGAACCAGTATCCGAATCGCTGTAGGCCGTGAAATCCTGTCCTTGCTCGTCCGTGGCGGCCCGTACCCAATAATAATAGGTCGCATCCGGCTGAACATTTAGATCAGTAAAAGTTATCGCTGTCTGCCAGGCGGAGATGGCGGTCCTGGTGCCCGAAAGCGAGTCCGAGCGAGACACCTGGTAGTAACTTGTATAAAGGGGGCCGTAACAAAATGCATCCCAGGTGACCTCGACTTTATCAGTGTACGTACCATCCGATGCGGTTAGTCCCTGAGGACCATTCGGATTTATTGTGTATTGCAAAGTCATATTCGAATCATGAGCGTAAATAGCGGCCAGATCCGTACAATAGGCATTGCTGTTGAGCGGATTCTGCTGGAGCCATAGGATTGCGAGGTTTGTCAAGCTGGTTAAAGCGCCGACATCAACAATCTGATTCTCATGGAGCCAAAGTCCTTCAAGGGCCGATAGACTCGACAGATCATTAATATCAATGATTTGGTTCCGGCCAACATCAAGATTAACCAGACTGTTAAGGCCGCCCAGGGGACTCAAATCAGTAATCTTGTTATCAGATAAGTATAGCCGTGTTAAAACCGCCATGCCGGAAAGCGCGTCCACGTCTGATATTTGATTTCCGGCCAGGTCCAGATACGTCAGATTGGCCAGGTTCGACAGGGCACTGATGTCACTGATTTGATTGTTTCCGAGATCCAGAGTCTCAGTAAGCGTCAGGCCTGAGAGGGAACTTAAATCAGAAATCTGGTTACCATATAAGCCCAGCCACGTCAGGTTTATCAGGCCGGACAGCTCACTTATGTCCGCAATCCGATTCAACCGCAGATCGAGTGTCCTCAGATTCGTGGCATACTCCAGGCCCTGAAGGCTCGTAATCCCCAGGGACATCGCGTCAAGACTATAAAGCGAGAGCATATCACCGGATGTGGGATCTGTGACACCCAGGGCGATCTCCACCGCGATTTCGAGGTTGGGATCTGCGAAAATCACGGGCAGATAGTTATTGGGATCACTCGGGCCGGTCGGCTCATTGGATTCGTTGGGCTCATTGGGTTCGTTGGGTTCGATAATGTCGCCGGTGCTGTTGGTTAATCTCAGGACAATAACATCGTCATCCGTGCCGTTATGGGCCTGTCCGGCGACAACAATCCTGCCGTCTGATTGCAAGGCCAGGCCATAGCCCCATTCGGTATTCTCCGTCGGATCATATTCATAGACGCCGCCTGTCCCGAACGTCGTATCCAGTGCGCCGTCTGGATCATATTTCAAGACCACTATGCTCCAATCCGATGGTCCGGCGGCGCTGTTGCCGCTATGTCCGGCGACGAGAATAGTGTCATCACTCTGCACCATTAAGTCATAGCACTCTTCCCGATTGCCGCCATCGAAGAGCACAATCCCGTTATTCCCGAAACTCGTGTCCAGATTACCGTCGCTGTCAAAGCAAATCACAGGAATATCGTAGTCCGTATTGTTTGGGTTAGGTTGAGTCCGAATACCCGTGACCAGGATGTTCCCATTGGAGTTTGTGTCAATACCGTATCCCCGGTCATAATCCCCGCCGTCATAAAGAACGATCCCGCCGGTTCCAAAACTCGCATCCAGGGTGCCGCTGGTATTGAATCTGGCAATCAAAATATCTTCGTTTGAGCCGTCATCACTGCTGCCGGCCACCAGGATCTTGCCGTCATTCTGTACAGTCAGGCGCAATCCAAAATCCTGACTGCCTCCCCCGTCATAAACAGCCAATCCATTACTGCCGAATGTCGTGTCTAATGCACCGTTAGCATTTAATCGCATGACCAGAAGGTCATTATCCGTACCATTACTGCTGTATCCGCAAATCACGATATCGCCGTCCGACTGAACCAGAAGATCGATGGCCCCATCACCGCCGCTGCCACTGTCAAAAGTAAATATTCCATTCGAGCCAAAGTCCGGATCCAGTTTCCCGTCCGTATCCAACCTCAACACCAAGACGTCACCGTCCGAACCGTTTGAAGAATCCCCTGCCAGAAGGATCTTGTTGTCAGATTGCACGGCAATCGCATAACCGTCGTCATTGCCGTTTCCGCCGTCGTAGATATACGCACCATTCGTACCGAAGCCGGCATCCAGTGTGCCGTTACTGTTAAAGCGGATTACCATAAGATCGTTGTCTGTGCCGTTGGTCATATA
>DQCG01000420.1:3187-5285 GCA_003533825.1 Phycisphaerales bacterium | reverse complement strand
CAACTGTGTCATTGCTGGTAATTCGGCTATGTACGGGGGCGCCATTTACTGCTTTGATTCATCCACCACTATAACGAACTGCACCATTGTGGGTAACTATACCAGTGAATATGGAGGCGGTGGAATTTATTGCGGCAATTCCTCACCAACCGTAGTTAACACCATCCTTTGGAATGACATACCCGACGAGATATACCTTAAGTATAGTTCCATAAACGTGGCTTATTCCAACATTCAAGGCGGCTGGCCGGGCACCGGCAACATCGATACTAATCCATTATTTGTAGATGCTGCTGGAGACGATAATTTTTTTGGCACAGAAGATGATAACCTGCGTTTATTGCCGGACTCTCCTTGTATTGACGCAGGTGATAACTCGGCAATCCCAGCAGGATTGACTGTGGATATCGACGGTAATCCACGCATTGCCAGCGGGACCGTAGACATGGGCGCGTATGAAGGCGGCATGGTACTTACAACAGGCATCTATTATGTCGATATGGATGCACCGGGAAACAACGATGGCTCAAGCTGGGCCAATGCCTTCCGGCGGTTGCAGGATGCCTTCTCCGCCGCACGGTACGGCGATGAGATACGGGTCGCAAACGGAATTTACAGACCTGATCAAGGACTGGGACAAACATCCGGTAATCGGGAGGCGACCTTTCGGCTTGAAAACGGATTGTCTATTAAGGGCGGCTATGCCGGCTTCGGTGAAGCGGACCCAAATGCCCGAGATTTTGAAACATACAACACCATTTTGAGCGGTGACCTGAACGGCGATGATGGCCCACACTTCGCTAACAACAGCGAGAATAGTTATCTCGTCGTTGTCTGCATCGAGTGTAATAAGAGTGTTATGCTTGACGGCTTTACCATAACCGGCGGTAATGCGACAACTGACTACATCGCCGGTGGGATGTTAAACTATGAAAGCAATCCTATAGTGAAAAACTGCACCTTTAACGGCAATTCAGCAGGCCAGGGCGGCGGGATGGCCAATCGGCACAGCAATCCGACGGTGACCAATTGCACATTCAGCGGCAACGCGACAGTATACGGTGGTGGCGGGATGTACAACACTGACAGCAGTAATCCGGTTGTGACCGACTGCATTTTCATTGAAAACTCGGCTTCGATGCTGGGCGGCGGCGGGATGTACAACGGGGACAGCAGCCCAACGGTGACCAACTGCAGATTCAGTGGCAACTATGCGATGTTTGGTGGAGGAATGTACAATGTGGGCGGCAGCTCAACAACGGTAACCAACTGCACATTCAGTGAGAACCGGGTAAGCGCATGGGGCGGCGGGATGCAAAACGAGGCCGGCGCCAAGCCAACGGTGACTAATTGTATTCTCTGGGGTGACATGCCGGATGAGATAGCTTTTTCCGGTAGTGCAACTGTGACTTACAGCAATGTCGAGGGAGGCTGGGCCGGCATAGGTAATATTGCCAGCGACCCGAAGTTCGCAGACGCCGAGGGGCGTCTATCGTTTGAATCGCCCTGCATCGATGCCGGCAACAATGATACCGTGCCTTCCGACATTACCACCGACCTGGACGGCAATCCTCGCATTGTAAACAGTACCGTGGACATGGGGGCCTATGAACGTGGACCACGTTTGTGGGCGAGCAACCCGAGTCCTGCCGACGGCGCAATAACCGGGCAAAGGACACCCGTACTTCGCTGGACCCCCGGAGATACGACTGTCAAGTATGATGTGTACTTCGGGGCCGCTCTTGACGTCGTAGAAGATGCGGATATATCGGATCAGTCGGGGATATATCGGGGACGCTGTATCGACCCATCTTACATCACCGAGCAGCTTGAGCTGGACGGGACGTACTACTGGCGCATTGATGAAGTCGAAGCCGACGGCGAAATAATACACAAAGGCGACGTGTGGAGTTTCACCATAGTTGACCAGATAACCGTGGAGTACCAGGTATCCTCAAGCGAGGATGATGCGTACGCTACCAATAATAACCTTCAAAGCGTGGATGCCGAGTATCTGAAAGTCGGCTCTTCCACATTTGCAAACCCGCCTTATTACATGTCCGGCATGGTGTTCAGAAATGTGACTGTTCCACGAGAT
>DQCG01000420.1:0-3095 GCA_003533825.1 Phycisphaerales bacterium | reverse complement strand
CTGATGACACCGCAGCCTTTGACAATTATCACCACGTTGATTCCCTGTCTACAACTGTTAATTCAGTCATCTGGGATCACGATGAGCCCTGGTTGGAAGACACATGGTACGATAGCCCTGAGCTTACCGATGTGATTCAGGAGGTCATTAATCGCGAGGGATGGTCGGCGGGCAATTCGCTGGCAATTCTGTATAGCACACGGTCTGAGGGTGATTACCGGAATTTCTCTTCGTTCGACCGCGGCAGTGGCTTTGCACCTGAGCTGGAGATCACATATGCACCCAAGTGAAGATAGGTTTCCGGCTAAAGAGGCAACTGTAGTCCGAGAGCTGACGAATCCCGATATAAGGGCGGTTGGATACCTGTTTAGAACCCTTGAAGACTGTAGTTGTCGCATTCAGCTTATCGTACCGGCAAAGCCGTCAAATATCATAATTATTAATATTCCTGCAATATTCCGTAGTTTTTGCGTATGTCATTGTGAAGGCAGGTCCCTTATATTGCCTGCTTAATATTATCAAAGCCCTGTAGGGCAGAAAGAAGGTGATGCCCATGAGATGGGAAGGTAGATAGTAGTTACGTACCCACATGTTTTAATGTATATGAATACGAACAGTACACTTTACAGGGAGGATAAAAAAATGTTTCACAATAAGAAAATCATTGGAACCTTAATTATTATCAGTATCTGTACATTCGTCAGCTATGCCGAGACGAGTAAGGCCGAACTGCCTGAAGTTGTGGATGGACAATACATCATTGTTATGGCAGCCAAACAAAGAGTTCCTGTGGGTCTGGAATTGGCGGTGCTCGAAGCCGGTGGAGAGTTGGTAAGCACCATGTCTCAAGTTGGAATGGCAGTGGCTGTCTCCGAAGATCAGGATTTTATGATGCGGGCATCAGGTATTCCTGGCGTTCTGGCGGTGATTCCGGATCTGAAAATTGACCGAATACAACCACCAATAGCGCCTGTTGCTGTTGGAGTTGATGCGGCTAATCCGCCCTTCAGTGGTGATGATGATTTCTTCTTTGATTTACAGTGGGGTCATGATGCCATAGATGCTCCGGAAGCCTGGGAAGCTGGCTACAGTGGAGCCGGTGTAAGAGTTTTTGTCCTTGATGAAGGTTTTGATATGGACCATTCTGACTTGGCACCAAACATCAATTTAGACTTGGCGGAGACTTTTGTTCCCGGTGAACCTGTGGATTATCTTCTCCCTGATGTGTTCAGCCATGGGACACATACTGCTGGAACGATCGCCGCCGCCGATAACGGATATGGAACCATCGGGATTGCTCCTGATGCTGAATTAGTTCCAGTTAAAGTGCTCTCCGAAGTATTGGGTTATGGATTCACATCATGGATCATTAACGGAGTCGTATACGCAGCAGACAATGGAGCCGATGTTATTAATATGAGTCTTGGTGGCTTCGGATCT
This sequence comes from Phycisphaerales bacterium, assembly GCA_003533825.1. GTDB lineage: Bacteria > Planctomycetota > Phycisphaerae > Sedimentisphaerales > Anaerobacaceae > JAFGPJ01. The sequence continues at coordinate 1,655 of DQCG01000420.1, read as the reverse complement.
AAGAGCTTTTATGCGCCTGCGATTCAGCTTGACTTTATGGTACCCTATGAACGGGCACTGAACTACGCCTATCAGAAAGGAGCCACCGTGGTCGTATCGGCTGGTAATGGCGCGCTTGATCGTGACAAAAGCCGAGATCTATTAATACTCCCGGCTGATGCACCAAACGTACTGACCATTTCATCGACTGCACCTGTGGGCTGGGCAGCAGATCCTGACACCGATTTAGATGTTTTTGCATCAACCTATTCCAATTATGGTCAGCGATCAATTGACTTTGCTGCCCCCGGTGGTAATTGGGCCTATTATTTTGAGCCGGGTGGCTTGAACTTATGTACCGTCGGCGGAGTTACACATTCCTGCTATGTATTTGACTATGTATTCAGCACCGGCAGTCAGGGGAACTGGTACTGGTCTTGCGGTACGAGTCAGGCCGCTCCCCATGTCTCGGGCGTTGCCGCACTGGTTATTGGGAAAAATGGCGGTGAAATGCATCCGGCGATGGTCAAAGCGATCCTCGAGCAATCTGCGGACGATCTCGGCAAACCCGGCATGGACGACTACTATGGACGTGGAAGGATCAATGCCTACAAAGCAGTAACGAAATAGGAGACGCAGATGCCCCTTCCTTGGGGTACCATCGGAGGGGCTTCTGTCTTGTGCCCTTAGTGAGCAGAAAGGAGATAAGAAAATGAAAAGGTTCAGCTTAATTTCAGCTTTCAGCTTAGTTGTGCTCTTTGCAGCTGCGCCCGCCCTGGCCGCTATGCCGTAAACAAATGAGTTCTGTCAAGACAGCCTCATAGAGCGTCAGGGGCTGTCTTTATTATACAAGAGTATGATTGCCACAAACCAACAGGGGATACCTGAAGATAAAATGCTAAAAAAACTTATAAATGAACAAAATCGTATTTATAGTTGTATAAGTATAAATAGGCAGGCCATAAATTATTATATTTGTCCGTGCCATAATATTTCATTCGTCTTTTTCATACTGGTCCTGCCTTTAACAAATAAGAGGTTTTTCTTTTGCAGCAGTATTGGTTTGCTTTCTCTGGACCTGTTTCCCGAGGAAAGCTTGATTGTATGCAATAGGAACTTCGGTATGTGTTTCCATTGGTCCATGCTATCGCACTATAGTAGAAATATGGTGCGTTCACATAGGCCATAGCAACATGTTGAAGGGATAGGAAAATGAGAGGAAAAGCATATTACATCGAATTTATGCTATGTATAATGTTTCTAACCCGTCCGGTTCAAGCCCAATACAGCGGCGGGATAGGAGAACCTAACGAGCCGTATCAGATAGCTACTGCAGAAGACTTAATACTGCTGGGCGAAAGTCCCGAAGATTACCACAAGCACTTCATCCTTACAGCTGACATTGATCTGGATCCCAATCTCCCCGGCCGCAAGGTCTTTGACAGGGCCGTTATTGCTCCGGATGTAACACCAATCATCGAATATTATTGGTTTCAAGACTTTTCTTTCAATGGTATTTTTGATGGCAACAGTTACACAATTTCGCATCTCGAAATCGCTGGCAGTAGCTACCTGGGTCTGTTCGGACAATTAGGATCAGGAGCAAAGATTTTAAATCTTGGCCTGGAAGGAGTAAATATTAATGGAACTGGTAATTATGTCGGTGGCCTCGCTGG